>CAXTXZ010000367.1:0-3187 GCA_964248015.1 uncultured Rhodopila sp.
TTCCGTCAGCTCCAGCCGCATTCGTTCCAAGACCCAGCGGAGGTTCGTTTTGTCCCTGTCCTCGCGCAGGCGCGCGACCGGCGGCATCACTCCTAACAGCATGTCGGCATGCGCGCCCGCGAAGGCGAAGTGGCCGCCGAGGATGGTCGTGTCACCCCCGCCGTTCAGCGTTGCGATGCCGCCGCGCCACTCGAAGGCGTGCAGTTGCGCGAATGGGATAGGCTGGTCCGATACCAGCGCGAGGCCCCCCGACCCCTTCTCATGGCTATCCCAGAGGCCAGTCGATACATACAACGATTTGTAGTCTCATACCCGATGTCTGTGCCCGGTTACTCCGGATTACGACTCTGTGGTCGAGGCATGGTTCGACGGCATGAAGGACATGAATGCCCTGTACTTTTCGGAGAACTTCCTCAGCAAGGTCGATCCCGATCACATGAACCTCATGGACCTGTCGTCCTCGATTGACAATATCACGGCTTCTCGTCGACCAATCGCGCTAACAGGAATCGGCGGCCAGTGCGTACGTCTTAGACGCCGACGTTGCGCGGAGTGAAGAGAAGCGAAACGGGCGCCGGGGATTAACGAACCGAGTGGACAGCGGAGGTGGACTGGCTGTAATTAAAGTGATCCTGGACAGGCTGCTCCCGGTCATCGCCACCCTGGGCTTGGCATGCCGGCCGGTTGGCGCCGCGACCAGGACACGCAGATGGCGAAGTCGCCGAACCGACGTGCTGGCCACTCGGTCCAATCACACGCTGCGCCGGCTGTGCGAGGAAGGGTTGGCGCAGGCCAATCCCTTGACACTGGCCGAGGCAACGCCGCCCGAAGCTTGCGCCGCCGCGCCCGCCAGTGTGGGCTGCAAGGGGTCGCGTCCGTATGACTGGGCGCGGATCGCGCTGCCATGTGCCGCCGCCGCAGGCTTCGAGCGCTGCCTGCTGATCCGCCGCAGCCGGCGCAATGCCGCAGGGCGCGTCTACTGTCTGGTCTTCACGCGCACCGGCACGGTGCCGGCCGAACTGGTGGTTTCCTTTGGTCAAAACCATGCTGGGTGACATCCACAACGCTGGCCCGGTAAAGGCGGCGCTTCACTCCGGCAGCGTCTCGCCCCGGGTTTCCCGTGCGGAACCACCAGCAGGCCGATGCCAAACGCCACCGCCGTGATCGCAACGGGCGTGCCCAGCGTGCCCATGGACGCAACCGCCCCCGCCAGGGCAAAATTGACGACGGCGCCAATGAAGCGGCCCACGGAGGTGCAGAATGCGAACGCCGTCGCCCGTGCCTCGGTGCCGAACAGCTCCGGCAGCCACAGGCTGAAAATGGCGAAGTTGCCGCCGAACAGGCCCAGGAAGAACAGAATCGTAAGGAACGCCGGCAGCGCCGACCCCACCGGCAGGTAGAATGCCCAGCCGAATGACGCCACGACCGTGATCATCATGCCGACATAGTAGCCCGCAAGCGTTGGCCGTCGCCCGTGCCGCTCAGCCAGCCAGGGCGCGGCAATGCAGCCCAGGATGGTGCCAACCGACAACAGCGCCGTGCCAGCCGACGCCAGCTTCGCCGCATCCGCCGCCCCCATCCCCGCCTGGCGGGACAGAAAGATGATCGCAGTCGGCTCGTACACCGCCCCAGCCCACAGCCCGACGATGGCGATGGTCAGCAGCGCCGACATCGTGACAGTCTGACGCAAGTAGGCCGGCCCAAAGATGACCGAGAACGGGTTCCGGCGCACGGCCGAGGCCGCCGCGCCCTCCTGGCGCCGGTGCTCCCATCGCTCCGGCTCCTTTACGCTGAACAGCGTGGCGATGGACACGACAACGGGCGCCAGCCCACATAGGAACATGGCTCGCCAGCCAAGCGAGGCGCCAACCGTGTAGTTCAGGGCCGCCGCGACGAAGAAGCCGAAATAGTATCCCGTCTGCAGGTAGCCGGCTCCCATCTTGCGCCTGTCCTCCGGCCATGCCTCAGCGACATAGGTGCCCGCCATGGCCCACTCGCCGCCCACGCCGATGCCGGCAAGGAAGCGGAAGAGGGCCAGCATATAGACGTTGGGCGCGAACGCCGCCGCGCCCGTGAAGAGCGCGTACACCAGCACCGTGGCCGCCAGCGACTTGGTGCGCCCGAACCTGTCGGAGACCGGTCCCCAGATGAACGATAACCCCCACCCGACCAGGAACAGCGCGAACATCAGCGATCCGACATAACCAATGTTGCCCGGCGTCGCCTCGATGCCGGATCGCGGCAGCAGCTCTGTCAGGGCGGGCCCCAGCACCAGCGCATAGATGACAGAGTCCATGCCATCAAGCATCCAGCCGAACCAGGCGGCCCAGAAGCCGACGATTTGCTGGCGATTGAGCGGCGTGCGCCGCGACGTTGGGTATGCGAAGCGGTCATCCCGCATCGGTCCTTCAGCCACTTGTTTTCCTCCCGGTTTTCATTGCGGCGGCGGACCGGCCGCCGGTTCTTGGCTGGACCTGATCAGGCCTTTCGGTTGCGACGCGACGGCGGGAGGGCAGGCGCCAGCAGGGCATCGACAGCGGCGGACCGGGCCACCGTGCCACGGACGAACGCCTCGTGGTTGGCCTCGATCTGCTCGGGGTCGTAAAGGTAGTTGACCATGATGCCATACGACTCCTCGATCCCGCGTGGCGCCACGTTGCCCAGCCAGTTGACCTGCTCCAGCCGCGCGCCGTTGCCAAGGTGGAAGCGGGCCACGGGATCGGCCCGGTCGCCAGGATCAGTGAGGTAGGCGGCGCACAGCCGGACCAACGGCGCACGCAACGCCGCGGCGAGCGGGGCGTCCTCCCACCATGCCTCCCTGCCCAGTTGTTCACGGAACAGGGCAACGGAGCCATCTCCTCCGCTTCCGTCCGGCGCCAGCCGCAAGGCCGCGGCCTCGTCGTCCCGCGGCGCATCCGCGGCCGTCAGGCGCTTGCTCAGCCACCGGCGAAAGCCCGGCACGGGCGACAGCGTTGAAAACCGCGCCAAGCCCGGCAACTCCCCCTTGAGTTCGGCCACGACCTGCTTGATGAGGAAGTTGCCGAACGACACGCCCCGCAGCCCGTCCTGGCAGTTGGAGATCGAGTAGAAGATCGCGGCGTCCGCCGCCCGCTCGCGCGCCCGCTCCGCCGCCTCGTCACCCTCGCGCGCCAGCAGCGGCTGCACCGACGCCGCCAGGCCCTGGGTC
>CAXTXZ010000367.1:3197-4805 GCA_964248015.1 uncultured Rhodopila sp.
CAGTGCCAGGACGCGGCGGTTGAACCATGATGCCAGCAACTGGCGCAGGTCGTAGTCGAGCGGCCGCAGCGCCGGGTCGGACCGCAGGTGGCCCAGCAGGTCCTTGCGCATGGCGACCAACGCGGCGGTGCCGCCAGGAGCCATGTTGATGCGCCGCAGCAGCTCCTGCCGGGTCGGGTCGGCCGCCTCGGCAAGCTGCGCCGCGTGCTCGGGTGTGGGCTGCGCCAGATAGGCTTCGGCCGCCTTGCGCAGCCGGTCCTCCGGCGGCAGGAAGTTCTCGGCCAGGAAGCGGTAGAACGCCAGCCGGTCGTCCGGGCCAAGTTCCTGCAAGGCTAGGGACAACTCTCGCGCCACCGCCGCGCCGGACGCTTCGCCGCGCTCGGACACCAGGGCCGCCGCAAGCTCCTGCGCGCGCTCCAGCGGCGTCGCCGAGGCATCGGGCTGCAACACCTCGGCATAGGACCGCCCGCGGTCGGCGACCGTGGACCACAGCCGCTCCAGCAGGGACCGGGAGGCCAGCGTCGCGGAGGAAGGGGTGGAGTGCGTCGTTTGCATTAGGCTGTTCCTCCCGTTGGCTTGGCGCCGCGGTCACGTCCGAGCGCCTATCATGATGTATCCCGCTTATCCGGCTGTGTCATGGCCTGCCCAGCATGCCGGCGATGACAGAGGATGGCGCAAGGCAACGCAAACGACTGAGGATCGGTTCGCGGCTTATCCGAAGGGACAACGGGACGCTCGGCTGAATGGTCAGGCCAAACCGCTTGTCAGGCCGCGATCGTCCTACAGAGAAACTACCTGCTTTTCGACTTTCGGCGTGAGCGAGCAGTTGAAGCCTAGCTTGCCGATGCGCTGGGCCAGCTTCTTAGCCTGATCATGGGGCGTGTCTTTCTGGAAATAGTCTGTCCCGAGATCGTGGCAGGGCGCGCCGCTGCGCGGCCTGTGGTGGATCGCGGTCAGAATGGAGGCTGCGACGGCACACAGCGCCTTTTTGCGTGCGCGCGCGGATCGGCCAGCCACAGCGCGTCGGCCACATCGGTTTTGCGACCAGGGACGTTCTTGGCAGGCGCCGGGTTGGCTGGGATCAACTTGAACGCGCCATCCGCCAGGATGTGCCACACCGGCTTCCAGTAGACCCCGGTCGCTTCCATCGCGACACGGCTGCAGGCATGCCCGGACAGCCAATCCGACAAGGCAAGCAATCCCGGCGTGGCGATGCCGAACGTCCGCACTTCGGTCTTCGGTTCGCCCTGGGTTGTTGGTCGGACAGCCGCGACAACGGGGTCCTTGTGCACGTCCAGACCTGCGCAGCGTGGATGGATAACCTCCATAAGCCACCTCCCGCATGGTTCATCAGTCGGTTACGATCGCCGACGCAGAGCCTCTCAGGCAGGAAACTCTGGACAACGCACTCCCGAGCCTTGCGGCCCATGGCGCAATCGGGGGTGCTTAAGAGGCTCCGGGTCCAACCGACTGACGGGCTTGAACGCACCAAGCATGAAGCCGATCCCTGAACCAGGGCACTCGCCTCGGACGGGGCTTACACCAGCGGCTGATAGAACTGGTCCGACCGCCCGCCGGCATAGGCCGCTTGGTCCGCCGTTGGCAACA
>CAXTXZ010000368.1:0-4799 GCA_964248015.1 uncultured Rhodopila sp.
TGCGCTTCTTCCAGGGAATCGACAGCATCCAGTCGAGGTAGTTGCGCACCACCGTGGCTTCCGCGCTCATCGGGCTCATGGTGCGCAGCTTCTTCAGCTCCGCCATGGCCTTTTCACGCGCTTCCTTCGAAAAGCGGGTCTTCTTGATGCGGGCTTCAAGCTCAGCGTTCTCGTCCTTGCCGTCCTCTCCTTCGCCAAGCTCCTTCTGGATCGCCTTGAGCTGTTCGTTCAGGTAGTACTCGCGCTGGGTCTTCTCCATCTGCCGCTTCACGCGGTTGCGTATGCGCTTTTCAACTTGTAGGACGCCGATCTCCGATTCCATGTGGCCAAAGACGCGTTCCAGGCGCTCGCTGATCTTGGCGATTTCCAGCAGGTCCTGCTTTTCCGGGATCTTGAGGTTCAGGTGGCTGGCAACCGTGTCGGCAAGCTTTGACGGCTCGTCGATCTGGTTCAATGAAACCAGGACTTCCGGCGCGATCTTCTTGTTGAGCTTGATGTAGCCCTCGAACTGAGAAACAACCGTGCGGCCGAGCGCCTCGATGTCTTTCTTTTCGCCGGCGATGTCCGGCATGGGTTCGGTCACCGCCTCGAAATAGGAGTCGGTTTCCTTGAAGCCAGCGATCTTTGCGCGCCGGCCACCTTCCACCAACACCTTCACCGTGCCGTCGGGCAGCTTCAGAAGCTGAAGAATGGTCGAAACCGTACCGACGCGGTAGATATCATCGATTGAGGGATCATCCTGCGATGCGTTCTTCTGGGCGACGAGCAGGATTTGCTTGTCGTCCTTCATCACGGCTTCCAACGCGCGGACCGATTTTTCACGGCCGACGAAAAGCGGCACGATCATATGCGGGAAAACAACAATGTCCCGCAGCGGCAACACCGCCATCAGATCGTTTTGCGCTGCTTTTTCCGTGCCTGCTGGTTTTGCCTGTTCCGTCATAATTGACCTCCTTAAGGACAGTCAGCGTTTCATCCGCCCACATGCGGCACGGACGACGCTTTCATGGGTCTGTCACAACCCACTCGTCGGATATAGCCGCCAAGCAGGGTGCCACAAGCCCTTGAAAGTCGTGAACATGTTACGGAGGGGCCATCATTAGGTTACGAGCAGGCCTTAGGCGCTGCTTTCCGCCCGCTCTTTTCCGTAAAGGTAAAGTGGGTTGGAGCGGGATTCCGCGACCTCCCGGTTGATGACCACTTCCTCCACGCCGTCCAGGCCGGGCAGGTCGAACATGGTCGAGAGCAGGATCTGCTCCATGATGGAACGCAGGCCGCGCGCCCCGGTTTTGCGGGCAATCGCGCGGGTTGCGACAGACTTCAACGCGTCGTCGGTGAACGACAGCTTGACGCCTTCCATCTCGAACAGCCGTCCGTATTGCTTGACCAGGGCGTTCTTCGGCTTGGTCAGAATCTCCATCAGCGCGCTTTCGTCAAGATCCTCCAGCGTTGCCACCACAGGCAAGCGGCCGATGAACTCAGGGATCAGGCCGAACTTCAACAGGTCTTCAGGTTCCACCTCACGCAGGATGGCGCCCATGCGGCGTTCATCGGGCGAGCGCACTTCCGCCCCATAGCCGATCCCGGACCCCTTGCCGCGCGCTCCAATGATCCGTTCAAGCCCGGAGAATGCGCCGCCACAGATGAACAGGATGTTCGTTGTGTCAACCTGCAGAAATTCCTGCTGCGGGTGCTTGCGTCCACCCTGCGGCGGGACCGAGGCGACGGTGCCTTCCATGATCTTCAGCAGCGCTTGCTGAACGCCCTCACCCGACACATCACGGGTTATCGACGGATTGTCCGACTTGCGGCTAATCTTGTCGACCTCATCGATGTAAACAATGCCACGCTGCGCCCGCTCCACGTTGTAGTCAGCCGATTGCAGCAGCTTGAGGATGATGTTCTCGACATCCTCACCCACGTAACCCGCCTCGGTCAGTGTGGTGGCGTCGGCCATGGTGAATGGCACATCAAGAATCCGGGCCAACGTCTGGGCCAGCAATGTTTTCCCAGAACCAGTTGGGCCGACAAGCAGGATGTTGGATTTGGCGATCTCGACGTCGTTGTTCTTCTGGCCATGCGCCAAACGCTTGTAATGATTATGCACCGCAACCGACAAAACGCGCTTGGCATGGTCCTGGCCGATCACGTAGTCATCAAGAACCTTGCAAATCTCCCGGGGAGTCGGCACGCCGTCCCGGGACTTCACCAGGTGCGTCTTGTGCTCCTCACGGATGATATCCATGCAAAGCTCAACGCATTCGTCGCAGATGAAGACCGTTGGACCGGCGATGAGCTTACGGACTTCGTGCTGGGACTTGCCGCAGAACGAGCAGTAAAGGGTATTTTTCGAATCGCCGGATTTGCTCATGCGCACTCCTCCCCCGCCTAATGGGGCATAATAGGGGATGATAACTCCCTGGACGCGGCTGGGACAAGAACCGCACTAACCCAATCCCTGGAAACGCCTGCACGATACGGCGAACCATGCGGGTCAGACCACAACTATTCCACCAGAATTACGTTCTGAAGCAGCTGTTGGCTGCCTCAGCCCGTCATTCACACAATAGCAGGCGTCAGACCTTGGATGCCTCGCTGGACTCGGTTGACGGACGGGTATCGACCACCTCATCAACCAGGCCGAAATCGCGGCTTTCCTCGGCGGACATATAGGTGTCGCGCTCCAGCTTGCGTTCGATGGCCTCGATCGGCTGGCCGGTGTGACGGACGTAGATCTCGTTCAGGCGCTTGCGCAGCGTCAGGATCTCGCGTGCCTGGATTTCAATGTCAGTGGCCTGGCCCTGAGCGCCGCCGGACGGCTGGTGAACCATGATGCGGGCGTTCGGCAACGCATAGCGCTTGCCTTTGGCGCCGGCTGTCAGCAACAGGCTGCCCATGGAGGCTGCTTGGCCTATGCACACGGTGCTGACCGGGCTGCGGATGTACTGCATCGTGTCATAAATCGCCAAGCCCGCGGAAACCACGCCGCCTGGGCTGTTGATGTAGAACGAAATGTCCTTGGACGGGTTTTCCGATTCCAGGAACAGCAGCTGCGCGCAGATCAAGGCGCTGACCTGGTCGTAGACCGCGCCAGTCAGGAAGATGATGCGTTCCTTCAAAAGACGCGAATAGATGTCAAACGCCCGCTCGCCGCGGGCGGTTTGTTCCACCACCATGGGAACCAGGGAATTGCCATAAACTTCGACAGGGTCGCGGTCCCGCATCGTGATCACCTAAAGGTTACAGGTTTTGAACAAACTAGCCGGACTTATGTAAGGCGACGGCGCGTCAAGTCCAGCGGCCCGGCCAAACAACCGGTGCTTTCTCAGGACGGCTCCGATTCCTTCATCAACTCCTCGGGGCTGACAACGGTGTCTGAGACCTTGGCCAGTTCCAGCACGAAGTCCACCACCTTGTCCTCAAGCAGCGGGCCGCGCACGCTGTTCGTCAACTGCGGGTATTTGCGGAAGAACTCCAGCATCTGCGTCTCCTGCCCCGGATAGTTCATCGCCCGTTGATACAGAGCGCGATCCAACTCCAGCTCGGAGACGGTGATGTTGTTCACCCGCGCGATCTCGGCCAGCAGCAGGCCCAAGCGCACGCGACGCTCCGCGATCGTGCGGTACTCGGCCTTCAGGGTGTCTTCGTCCTTTTCCTTGTCCTCGGCGTCCTGCGTGCCGTCCTGGCGCGCCTTTTCAAACTGTTGCCAGATCTGGTCAAATTCCTGGGTGGCCATGGAGGCGGGAACCGGGAACGTGACCAGGCCGGTCAAAGCGTCCAGCAAATCCTTCTTCAGCCGCATGCGCGAGACGCCGTCGAACTCGCCTTGCTGGCGGCTGACGATCATCTCGCGCACGCTGGCCAGGCTTTCGGCGCCAAGCTTCTTGGCCAGCTCGTCGTCCGCCGCCGGGATAGCCTGGGCACTGAGCTGCTTGACGGTTATGTCGAACTGCGCCGGCTTGCCCGCCAGGTCAGCCTTGCCATAATCAGCCGGGAACGTGACGTCGATGGTGCGGGCTTCGCCTGGACGCGCGCCCTCCAGTTGCTCAGCGAAGCCTGGTATGAAGCCCTGGCCGCCGATCTCGACAGGCGTGTCCGTTCCGGCGCCGCCCTCGAACGGGACACCGTCTATCTTGCCCAGGAAGTCGATCGTCAGCACCTCTCCGGCAGCAACGCCGTGACCACGGGCGTCCAGCGTCTCCGCCGGGATAGGCTCAAGCACGCGATTGGCCTTGGCAATCTGCTCCAACGCCTTGTCCACCGCCTCGTCCGCGACCTCGGCCTTGAGTCGGGTCAGCTCGATGCCGCTGAAATCCGGCATCACGATGTCGGGCAGAAGCTCAAGCTCAACCTTGAACTCCAGGTCGCCGGTCAGGGCCGTCGGGTTTTCCGTCACCAGATCGACCTTGGGCTGCTGCGCCGGGCGCAGGCCTCGTTCGCTCAACACTTTCTGGGTCGCTTCCGAAACCGACTCCTCCAGCACTTCAGCATACACAGCAGTGCCATAACGCTGCTTGACAATGGGGAGCGGCACCTTGCCGGGACGGAAGCCCGGCAGGCGAAGCGTCTTGCCCAACGATGTCAGACGCTCGGTGCGGCGGGTATCCAGGTCCGCGAACGGAAGGACAACTGTGTAGCCACGCTTCAGCCCGTCGGAAAGCGTCTCGGTAACCTGCATTGTTCCAGCCAATCCTCACAAACCCAATCTCAGCAAAACCCGGCGGCGCGCCAATGGTGCGGGCGAAGGGACTTGAACCCCCACGGCTTGCGCCACCAGAACCTAAATCTGGCGTGTCTAC
>CAXTXZ010000369.1:0-4799 GCA_964248015.1 uncultured Rhodopila sp.
ACGGCTTGAACTGACACTGCGGTTACCGGTTGGTAAACGTTGCGTTTGGTCCCTTACTTTGGCCGCTATTGCGGGTTATGCCACGCAACCGGTCCTGCTCAGGGCCTGAGCATACGCAGTTACTCACCTTGGACAATGGCAGGACAACGAACGTGACGCACGCTCCTCCGACCCAGGCATCCTCGACGCTTCAGGCGCTCGCCGGCACGGGAGCGCGCACGTCCCGTCCGGTTCATGCCAACCAGGCCGCCCCTGCCCTGGTGGCCGAGGCGCTGCGTCGCAACGAGGGCCGCCTGTCCGTCGATGGCGCCCTCATGGTGGAAACCGGCGTCCACACGGGCCGGTCGGTGCAGGACAAGTTCGTGGTGGATGAGCCGTCGGTCACCGACGACATCTGGTGGGGCAAGGTCAACCAGCGCATGCCGGTGGCCCGCTTCAACGCGCTGAAAGGCCGGGTGCAGGCTTACCTGCAAGGCCAGGAGCTGTTCGTCCAGGACCTGTACGCCGGCGCCGACCCCGAGCATCGCGTTCGGGTCCGTCTGGTGACCACCCAGGCCTGGAACGCGCTGTTCGCCCGCAACATGTTCATCCGCCCGCCCGCCGAGGACCTGCCGGGGTTCGCGCCTGATTATGTCATCCTGCACGCCCCGTTGTTCCAGACTGATCCGGTGGTCGATGGCGTATGCTCATCGACGGCCATCGCGCTGTCGTTTGAACAGAGGCTGATCCTCATCGCGGGCACAGAGTACGCCGGCGAGGTGAAGAAATCCATCTTCACCATCATGAACTGGCTGCTGCCCGCCAAGGGCGTCATGCCGATGCATTGCAGCGCCAACCTTGGCCGAGACGGCGACGTGGCGCTGTTCTTCGGGCTGTCCGGCACCGGCAAGACGACCCTTTCCTCGGACCCCGAGCGCAAGCTGATCGGTGACGACGAACATGGCTGGGGGCCGGATGGCGCCTTCAACTTCGAGGGCGGCTGCTACGCCAAGGTGATCAACCTGTCGCAGGAAGCCGAACCGGAAATCTGGGCGGCCTCCAACCGTTTCGGCTCGGTGCTGGAGAACGTGATCGGCGACGCGCAAGGCAACCTGGACCTGACCGACGACACCCTGACCGAGAACACACGCTCCTGCTATCCGGTCGAGTTCATTCCCAACGTCGACCTGTCCGGCCGCGGCGGGCAGCCGAGGAACGTGTTCATGCTGACCTGCGATGCGTTCGGCGTCTTGCCGCCCATCTCCCGCCTGACGCCGGCGCAGGCGATGTATCACTTCCTGTCAGGCTACACGGCGCAGGTGGCGGGGACCGAGAAAGGGCTGGGGGCCGAACCGAAAGCAACGTTCAGCACCTGCTTCGCCCACCCGTTCCTGCCACGCAAGCCAGAGGTCTACGGCCGGATGTTCGCCGACCTGATCGCGCGGCACGGCGCCACCTGCTGGCTGGTGAACACGGGCTGGAGCGGCGGCCAGTTCGGCGTGGGCGCGCGCATGGCGATCCGTCATACCCGCGCCTTGCTGCGCGGCGCGCTGGACGGCTCGCTGACCCAGATGGCGTTTCGCGAGGAACCGTTCTTTGGCCTCTCTATTCCCGCCCATGTGCCGGGCATCCCGGACGAGGTGCTGGATCCCCGCCAATCCTGGGCTGACAAGGCGGCCTATGATCGCATGGCCAGGCACTTGATGGAGCGGTTCGAGGAAAATTTCGCTTCATTCGAGATGGGCGTGGGGGAGGATGTGAAAGCGGTCGCCATTCGCGCGGTGGCCTGACAAGCGCAGGGCGCTGCTCGACACCCGTAAAGGGGCTGTCAGCCCCTTTGATCCAGGGCAAAAAGCTTTGCACTTGCTTTTAGAGTCAGAATGTTCTATATCCGTTCGCATTATCTTGAGCATTTCATTGACGCCATTTAACCAACGCCCGAACTCACGGAATTTTCAGGACAACCCCTTTATCGAGGGGCTGTTTGAGTCTGTCTGCAACAAGATTTATGTGCTTCGTGACGAGACTTTCGTTGACCAGGCGCGGCGCTGGACCCAGGCGCTATCGGTTATGAGCAAGCTACAGCCAAGAACCCGCCATGAATGGTTTTTGGCGGCGGATGTCACGATCATGCAGTTCTCCGCCTTGCACAGCCTTGCGCTCTGCCAGCGCAGAGGCATCGCCGCCAAGACAAAGCAGAAGTACTGGCTTGAGTATATTGCCCGCACCCAGGAAATGCAGGATGCCATGCTGCGCTACAAGCGTCTGCAAAAGCGCTCGGCGACTCGTTGACAGCGATCCGTCAACGGTGATCCCTGAAGCCAGCCGGTTTCGGGCTGGCCCAGGTTTGATCTAAGCTGCTCCCACGACGTTTGGGGGAAACATCCATGGCCAAGCTGAAAGCCACGCGGCGCCGAAGGATCGGGATGGTGCTGGTGGCAAGCGCCGCGGGCTTTGGTCAGGGCTGGCAGAATATTCAGCGCCAGCAGGGCAGCATGACGCAACCAATGCGCCTCTGGCCGACCAACTTCGCTGATATGGCGGTTGATGGCGATTGCAGGGCGCTTCAGTCCTTGTTGCCGGAGGATGCATGACATGACGGAAATCGCCGTTATCGGCGCGGGCACGATGGGCCACGCACTGGCTCTGGTCTTTGCGCTTGGCGGGCATCGCGTCCGACTGACCGACAGCAACGCGGACACCCTGCAACGGGCGCCGGCCTTGATGCAGGCCGCCGTGGAAACCCTGGCCGAGGCCGGCGAGGTTGATCCCGCCTGGAAGGAAAGCGGCATTGGCCAGTTCGTCCGCTGCTGCGACACGCTGGAAGAAACCGTCAGCGGCGCCTCCATCGTTGTTGAGGCGATCATCGAGCGCGAAGATGCCAAAAGCGTTCTCTACGACCAGCTCGACAAGCTGATGGGGCCGGACACCATCCTGGCCAGCAACACCAGCAACCTCGACATCTTCCCCCTGGTGCCCGAGGGCCGGCAGAAGGACACCGTTGTCGCGCATTGGCACACGCCGCCGTATCTCTGCGACCTGGTGGACCTGTGCCCAGGGCCACGAACTGATCCGGCTGTGGTGGAGACAATGCGCGCCACCGTCGCGGCGATGGGCAAGGCGCCGGTCGTGTTCAAGAAGATGGTGCAGGGTTATGTCGCCAACCGCATCCAGGCGGCGATCGGGCTGGAGGTTTTCCGCTTGCTGGACGAGGGGGTGGTGACGCCAAAGGACATTGACGATTCCGTCATCCACGGCCTGGCGCTGCGCATGCCGATCCTGGGCGTCATCGCCAAGGCGGACTTCACCGGACTGGCGCTCATGCAGCAGGGGCTGGCGAACCGCGGCTACACGCCGCCCGAGGTTTCCGGTCCGAGGCGCTGGACAAGCTGCTGGCCGAGGGACGCTAGGGCGTCATGGCCGGCAAGGGGTTCTTTGACTGGGGCGGCCGTTCGCCGGAGGACCTGTTCCGGGAGCGTGATCGCAAGCTGCTGGCATTGAAACAGGCGTTGCGGGCGATCGGCCCAATGGAGGGTTCATGATCACGTACGACCTGACTGGCAAGACCGCCTTGGTGACGGGCGGCGCGTCCGGCATCGGCTTCGCGACAGCAAGGATGCTGGCCGGGTTCGGCGCCACGGTCGCCGTGAACTTCCTGGCTGACGACTCGCGGGGACCGGAGGCAGTGAACAAGCTGGTCGGCGCCGGCGGGAAGGCCATCATGGCGCCGGGCAGCGTGGGCGACGCCGCGGAGGCGGCGCGGATGGTGGAAACCGCCGTGCGTGACCTCGGCCGGCTCGATCTGCTGGTGAACAATGCCGGGACGCCGGGCACACGGCGCCGGATCGCGCCGCCGGACCTGGACCTGATCACCGAGGAACTTTGGACAACGCTGCTGGAGGTCAACCTGCTGGGCGTCTTCCGTTGCGCCAAGGTCGCGGCGCCGGCGCTGAAGGCAGTGCGAGGCGCGATTGTCAACACCGCCTCGATCGCGGGACTGGGGCATGCGGGCAGCAGCCTGGCTTATGGCGCGACCAAGGCCGGCGTGGTCAGCCTGACGCAGAACCTGGCGCGCGCGCTGGCGCCGGAGGTGCGGGTGAATGCCATCGCTCCAGGTGCGGTGGACAGCGCCTGGATGGTGGAATGGAGCAACGAGGAACGTCAGCAGTCGATTGAGCATGCGCTGTTGAAGCGCCGCTGCCAGCCGGAGGATCTGGCGGAGGTGATCGTCTTCCTGGGCTTTGGCGCCGCAATGGTGACGGGGCAGACGGTGACGGTGGATGGCGGGCTGACTCTGTAGGAGATCAGGCTGCGCGACCCGGCCTGGGATCGTGCCAGGGAGTTCGCATGTCCCTGGACCGGTATCGCCCTGACTGTGTCGGAGGATACCGGCCTGGCTTTATTCGGACCGGCCGATTCAGGCCCTGACTGTTTCCAATCAGGGCGATCGCGGCCTAGCGCGTCCTGTCAGAACGTTATGACGGCATCAGCGGCAAAAGTGAGATTGTCCCTGGTCGCCTTGGTGTTTGCGGGCGGATTTTGGTTGAACGGATTGTTAGTGGTCAACGCGCGGTCCCAGCGTACCTCCGGCCGAATTAACAGAGCGGTGATCGGCGTGGTGACTGGCGGCTTGTACGCCACGCCCAGGGTCAACGCGCCATAGGTGGTGCCGCCACCAGGCGCAATGTAGGCATTCGAGATCAACGGCAAGCCTTGCTGTAACCGCACAGGGTCATTATTTCCTGAGAACGATGTGACAAAAAAATTGTTGTCGTCACGCCAAAGCTCGGCTCGGGCGTTCAGGGTCAGTTGGTCATTCA
>CAXTXZ010000370.1:0-4768 GCA_964248015.1 uncultured Rhodopila sp.
TATATTCGCTGGACCGATGACGGATCCCCCGCTTCAGCCAAAAGATCACGTAGCCCTTCTGATAGCGGTCGCGCAACGCCGCGACCGCAGAGCCTTTGCCTTGCTGTTTCTTCACTACGCGCCGCGGGTGAAGGCCTGGATGATGCAGTGGGGCGTCAGCGCGGCGGCGGCCGAGGAACTGGCGCAAGAAACCATGCTGGTGGTCTGGCGAAAAGCCCAGTTGTTCAACCCCGACCGAGCCGCTCCCTCCACCTGGATCTTCACCATTGCCCGTAACCAGCGCGTTGACGCAATGCGGCGCGAGCGTCACCCCAGCACGCTGATGCCGGCCCCGGAGGACCTGGAGCCGCCGGCGCAGCCCGACCAGTTGATCACGCTGGCGGAGCAGGAAGACCGCATCCGCGCGGCGTTGCAGGATCTGCCCCCGGAGCAGGCCGAAGTGGTCCGCAAGGCGTACTTTGAAGACAAGCCGCACATCGAAATCGAAAAGGAACTCGGCATCCCCTTAGGCACCGTCAAATCACGTCTGCGACTGGCGACAAACAGGCTTCGGTCGGCCCTGAAAGATCTTTTGTGATCAGCCATCACCCAAGCGAGGCAACGCTTGTCCGCTATGCCGCCGGAACCCTGCCGGAGGCGCTGGCGATCGTCACGGCGACCCATCTCGGGTTTTGCGCTCACTGCCGCCAGACATTGACGGCGCTGGAAGTGACAGGCGGCATCTTGCTGGAGGAGCTTCTCCCTGTTCCCTTGGGGGACGATGCCCTTGAGCGGCTGTTCCTGGCCATGGAGCAACCCCCTGCCGCCAAACCGGCGGTGCTGCATCCCGAACTTCCGCCGCCGCTTCACAAGGTCATGATGGGGCGCTGGTGGCCCATTGGTTTCGGCGTCCGCTGGCGTCCGCTGCGTGTGTCCGGTGCGGCTTGGGGAGGGCTCATCCTGGCGCAGCCGGGCCGATCCATGCCCCGGCATCAACATACCGGCCTGGAGCTGACCTGTATCCTGTCAGGCGCCTTCGCCGACGACACGGGTCACTATCTCGCGGGCGACCTGGCGGAACCCGGAGCCAATCACGACCAGCCGCCGGTCACCGTCGGGACCATGCCCTGCCTGTGCGTCATCGCCTCCGAGGGGATGCGGTTGCGCGGCGCCCTGGGATGGGCGCAGCGAATGATTGGTTATTGACGTGCCCAGGCTGAAGCGCGGCCCCAGGCTGAGGCGCGGCCCGGTGCGCCTTTGGTTCTGCCGGGCAATGATGCTGCCGGTCCTGTCAGCCTGCTCTCCTGTCGCGGTGCTGAACACGCTGGCGCCCACGTCGGGCATCGTTGAAACCAGAAGCATTCCCTACGGCGCGGGCGAGCGGCAGAGCCTGGATGTTTATGGCGTCAGGAACGCCGATGCCCCCGTGGTCGTGTTCATCTATGGCGGCGGCTGGAAAGAAGGCGACAAGGCTCAGTATGAGTTCGTCGCGGCGAGCCTGGCGGCGCGCGGTTTCGTCACAGTGGTGCCGGACTACAGGCTTTACCCAATGGTGCGCTTTCCCCTTTTCCTGCAAGATTCCGCCGCCGCCGTTGCCTGGGTCAAGAACAACATCGCCCGGTACGGCGGCGACCCCCACCGGATTTTCCTGATGGGGCACTCGGCGGGCGCGCATATCGTCGCGATGCTGACCCTGGACCCGCAATGGCTCAAGGCCGACGGGGTGGACGTGGATCGCGATGTCGCCGGAACGGTCGCGCTCGCCGGGCCCTATGATTTCCTGCCGCTGCATGATCCGGTGCTGGAGGACATCTTCGCGCCCGCCGGCGATCTGCGGCTGACCCAGCCGATCACCTTCGCCCGCGGCGACGCGCCGCCCATGTTTCTGGCCGCTGGCGACAAGGACACCACCGTTAACCCGCTGAACACGCATCGCCTGGCGGACGCGATACGCCGTGACGGAGGGCAGGCGGAAACGCGGTTTTATCCCGGCATCGGGCATGAGCTGATCCTCGGCGCGTTCGCCGGCGTGCTGCGCCCGTTCGCGCCGGTGCTGGCGGATGTGACGGATTTCCTGCATGCGCGCGCCAGCCGCTGGGATGATGCCGGGCGTGAACGTGACAAACCGGATTGAACCTTTGGCCCGGCAGGCTGCGCGGGCTGTTCCGTCACCAACTCACGGGGATCATGATGACAAACCCTTCGCAGGATGATTACGCCGCGCGCGGCTATGGCGGCGCCGAGGTCGGATTCGGCGAGAGCATCGGCAGCGCCGTCGTCGATTTCCAGCTTGGGTTCACCGACTCCCGCTTCCCACTCGGCGGCGCGGCGCTGACCGATCGCGCCGTCAACAACGCCGCGACGCTGCTGCGCGCCGCCCGCGCCGCTCGAGTACCCGTGGTCAGTTGCTACACCGCCTACCACGGCGGGGACCAGCCGCATTGGAAGGTTCCACCGGTGCTGACCGGCCTGCGCCACGGCAACGAGGCCACGTTCCTCGATCCGCGCATCGCCGACCCCTATGACATCGTGCTGTGCAAGTCGGCGCCTTCGATTTTCTTCCAGACGCCAGCCGCGCCGATCTTTGTCCGCAACCGCGTTGACACGGTCATCGTCGTTGGCTGCACAACGTCGGGCTGTGTCCGCGCCAGCGTGATCGACGCCTTCAGCTTCGGCTTTCGCGTCATCGTGCCCGAGGACTGCGTCGGCGACGTGGCCGAGGGTCCGCACTTCGCCAACCTGCGGGATGTCGGCCGCCGTTACGCCGACGTGGTCGACCTGCGCGCCTGCCTGGACCGGATCAGCTCGCTGCCCCGGCCGAACGCGCCGTCACGGACCTGATCGTGCCGGGTCCTTGGCGGCAGCGGCATCCGGCGGCTCAGGCGCGTTCTTCGCCGCCTCCCGCAGCCGGGACTGGTCCTTGCGTTTCAGCAGGTTGGCGCGAAGCGCGGCGGCCTCCCGCATCTGGCGCCGCAGCGCTGGGGATGAGGGCGCCGGCTTTGGCTCCTTGCTCACGCGGCGGGCCGCTTGCGCATCATCGCCTGCCGCCGGCACACGACGACGATCTCGTCGCGCTGGTTCAGCCCGGTGTGCTCGAACTCGACGATGCCGACCTCGGGCCGGGATTTGCTTTCCCGCGCCGTCAGCACCTTGGACCTCGCCCGCAGCGTGTCGCCATGGAAAACCGGCTTGGGGAACTTCGTCTCAGAAAAGCCCAAATTGCCGACGGTCGTCCCGATCGTCGTGTCGTTGACGCTGATGCCGATGATCAGCCCGAGCGTGAAGATCGAGTTCACCAGGCGCTGGCCGAACTCGGTTCCCGCGGCGAACTCCGCGTCGAGATGCAGCGGCTGCACGTTCATCGTCAGCGCGCTGAACAGCGTGTTGTCCATTTCCGTGACGGTGCGGGTCCAGGGATGCTCGAACACCTGCCCGACATGGAATTCCTCGTAGTACAGCCCCGCCATCATCGGCCTCGCGTTCGTGAATGGGAATCAGCCGCGCCGTTCCCGGCTATTCCGCGATGTCCTCTTTCCAGACATCCGGATATTGCCGCTGGAACCGCGTCATCAGGGAGACGCACCGAGGGTCGTCCAGGACGACGACCTCTACCCCGCGTGAGCGCAGGAAGTCCTCATTGCCGCCAAACGTCTGGTTTTCCCCTATGATCACCCTGCCGATCTTGAACTGCACGATCGTCCCGCTGCACATCATGCAGGGGCTGAGCGTCGTGTAGATCGTCAGGTCCTTGTACGTCCTCAGCCGGCCAGCCGAACGCAGGCAGTCCATTTCCCCATGGGCGATCGGGTCTCCCTGCTGGACGCGCCGGTTGCGGCCTGACGCCAGGAGCTCGCTTCCCCGCGCCAATGCCGAGCCGATCGGCACGCCCCCCTCGGCAAAGCCCTTGCTCGCCTCCGCGATGGCGGCGTCCATCAATCCCTGTTCGAGTTCGCTGAGGCCAGCGCCAGCTTCGGCAGGCATGTCGAGTCAGTCCCCATGTCTGGTTCAGGACCGGACTTCCGCACGGCCATCCGCCCGCGTCAAGCAACCCGCGCGGCGCCAGGCCTGCCGGGCCGAATTGAATCCAGGCAACCGGAAACCGCTGGGAATCGGCTCAGGCCACCAGCTTGTCCGCCCGGATGTCCTTGATGTCCCGGAACGTAAGGCTGGGTGCCAGTTCCTCCGTCCGCCGCATCATGAAGGCCGACGTGGCGAGGAACACCGGGTCTCCGTCCACGTCGTCCGCCATCGCCGTGCGATGATCCGCGACAAACTTCGCCAGCCCGGCCTTGTCCGCCGAGGACACCCACCGCGCCAGGGAAAACGAGGACGTCTCGAACCCGATCGCCACGCCGTATTCGGCGCCAAGCCGAGCCTGGAGCACGTCTAGCTGCAAGGTGCCGACGACGCCGACCAGGGGGGCTGACCCGTCCTGGGGCCGGAACAACTGCACCACGCCTTCCTCGGCCAACTCAACCAGCGCCTGGCGCAGCTTCTTGGCTTTCATCGCGTCATCCAGCCTGACCCGGCGCAGGATCTCCGGCGCGAAGTACGGCACGCCGGTGAACTGCACATCCTCGCCCTCGGTCAGCGTGTCGCCGATCCGCAGCGTCCCGTGGTTCGGGATGCCGACGACGTCGCCCGCGAACGCCTCGTCGGCGATCTCCCGCTCCCGCGCGAAGAAGAACTGCGGCGCGTGCAGCGGGATGGACTTGCCCGTCCGCACCTGCTTCAGCCGCATCCCCCGCACCAGCCGCCCCGAGCACACGCGGGCGAACGCGATCCGGTC
>CAXTXZ010000371.1:0-4758 GCA_964248015.1 uncultured Rhodopila sp.
ATTCGACTACTACCTGGAAACCATGAAGGCACAAGGCTACCCGATCGACTACGTTTTCCCGGCCGAGGGCGCGTTCGGCGCCATCGAGGGCGCTGCCCTCGTCACCGGCACGAAAAACCGCGAAATCGCCCAAGCTTTCCTGAACCTGACCATCGACCCGAAGATCCAGACGGCCTTCGCCGAAAAAATGTTCCAAGGCCCCATCAACAAGCGCGTGCAACCCTCTGCCGCCGTCGCTGCGAAAATGTCGTACGGCGAGGGCAAGATGAAACAGATCCGCTTCTTCGATCCTGTTCAATGGTACGAAAACCGGCCTGCCTGGACCGAACGCCTGACCACGGAAGTGGTGCCGGAGTGGCGGGCGCGGTAGTGGGTCGGCCAACACCTTCCCGAAGCCGGAGGCGTCGCCCCCGACGCAATCTTACCGCCCTGCTCCTGCTGCCAGCCGCCCTCCTGCTAATCGTCTTCCTCGCCGTGCCGCTCTGCGCCACCGTCTGGCTCAGCCTCGCGCCCAACACCCTGGTGCGCTTCCCCGGCCACGGCCTCGGCAACTACGCCTACATGGCTGGCAAACCGTATTACACCGGCGTCGCGGTCCGGACCTTCCGCCTTGCCTTTGAAACGACAGCGCTGGCGTTGCTGATCGGCTATCCCGCCGCGCTCGCGCTGCGTGACCTGCCGGCGCGCGTCGCCAACGCCGTGACCCTGACGATGACCCTGCCGATCCTCGCCGGCCCCCTGGTCGTCGTCCTCGGCTGGATGATCCTGCTGTCAGACGGCGGCCCCTTGCTGCGCCCGCTCGCGCAATGGGGCCTGATCGGACGCCTCCGCCTGCTCGGCTCCGAGACCGGGATCGTCATCGGCGTCGTCCATTTCATCCTGCCCTTCGTCGTGCTGTCCCTCGCCAGCGTCCTGCGCGCCATCCCGGCGCCGCTGCTCGAAGCCGCGAGCAGCCTGGGCGCGTCATCCTGGCAATGTTTCCGCGCCGTCGTCTTCCCGCTCAGCCTGCCCGGCCTGCTGTCCGCCGCCATCATCGCCCTGTCGCTGTCCATGAGCAGCTTCATCGCGCCGCACTACCTGGGCGGACCGAGCGACCTGACGCTGACGACGCTGGTCGCGCAGTTCGTGCTGGCGACATACAATGGCCAACTGGCCGCCGCCGTGTCGGTCGTCCTGCTGGTCGCCATGACCGGCCTGATCCTGGCCTTGACCGCCGGCCTGTCCCGCCGGGTGCGCGCATGACCTGGATCGGCCGCGCCTACCTGTCCGTGGTGATGCTGTTCCTGCTCGCCCCCGCCGGCTTCGTCCTGGCCGATTCGTTCAACGCGGCTTCCAGCTTCCCCAGCCCGTTCGAGGGCGCGACGCTGCACTGGTACGCCGAGTTGCGGAACCACATGGAATTCCTCGACGCCGCCTGGATCAGCCTGAAGCTCGCGGTGGCCGCGGCCGCCATCGCAACGGTCGCGGGCTTCCTCGCCGCCTATGCCCTGGCCCGGAACACGTCGCCCCGCCGAAACCTCATCGCGACGGCATTGATGGGGCCTTTGCTGGCGCCGGAGCTTGTGGTCGGCCTCGCCATCCTGCAACTCGTTGGCCTGCTGGGGCTTCCTCTCGGCCTGCCGATCCTGGTGGCCGCCCACGCCGTGTTCGTCCTGCCGCTGGCGACCCGCCTGTCGCTGGCCGGCTTCAGCCGTTTCGACTTCGCGCTGGAGGAAGCCGCGCGCGACCTCGGCGCCAGCCGCTTCCGCGTGCTGCGCCATGTCACCTTGCCGCTGATGGCCCCCAGCCTTCTCGCCGGCTTTGTCCTGTCCGCCGTGCTGTCCTTCGTCAACCTGCCGCTGTCGATGTTCCTGACCACCGCGCAAACCGCCACTCTGCCGGTCATCGCCTTCGCCTACATGGAAAGCCGCATCGACCCGATGATTGCGGCCGTCGCCACATTGGTCATGATAGCCGCCACGGCAATCGCCATCGCCATTGATCGCCTGTTGCGCATGCGCCTGACGGAGGAACCACGATGACCGAACCGCGGACCGACAAGATGCGGCTGGGCGCCTTCTTCCATCCCACCGGCAACCACGTCGCCTCCTGGCTGCATCCGGGATCGCAGATCGACGCGGGCACCAATTTCCGCCACTACGCGCAACTCGCGCAGACCGCCGAACGTGGCCGGTTCGACCTGATGTTCCTGGCCGATTCCACGGCCGTCCGGTCGGGCAACCTCGACACCCTGCGCCGCTGGCCGCAGTACATGGTGTTCTTCGACCCGTTCACGCTGATGGCCGGCCTCGCCGCCGTCACGTCGCATATCGGCCTCGTCGCCACCGCGACCACGAGCTACAACGAGCCCTACACCCTCGCCCGCCGCCTGGCCTCGCTGGACCACATGAGCAACGGGCGGGCCGGCTGGAACGTCGTGACATCATCAAACAAGGCCGAAGCCTGGAACTACGGCCTCGACGCCCATCCGGCGCACGACTACCGCTACGAGCGCGCGATGGAATTCAGCGAAGTCGTCAAGGGCCTGCTGGACAGCTACGACGACGACGCCTTCCCTCGCGACCGCGAGGCGGCCCTGTATTTCAATCCCGCCAAGCTGCACACGCTGAACCATCGCGGCGCCCATTTCTCCGTGAAAGGCCCGCTCAACATGGCGCGCCCGCCGCAGGGCTACCCCGTGTTCGCCCAGGCCGGCATATCGGAAACCGCCCGGGACATGGCCGCCCGCCAGGCCGAGATCGTCTTCACCCCGCTCCACACCCTTGAAATGGGGCAGGCGTTCTACCGCGACCTCAAGGCCCGCGCCGTCGCCCACGGCCGCAAGCCCGACCACATCAAGCTGATGCCGGGCCTCAACCCGATCGTCGGCCGCACGGCAGCCGAGGCCGAGGAAAAGCACCGCTGCCTCCAGTCGCTGATCCATCCCGATGTCGGCCGCGAACTGCTCGCCAACGCCCTGGGCGACATCGACCTGTCGGGCGCCGAGGACGACGCCCCGCTGCCGCCCTCCGTCCGCGCCGCCGCGCTGGCCAGCGGCCGGTCCGACGCCACGATCGTCATCGGCGCCATGGACCGGGAGGGCCTGACCCTGCGCCAGATGTACCAGCGCTACGCCGGCGCGCGGGGCCAGCGCACGATCAAGGGCACGCCTGTTCAGATCGCTGATGACATGGAAAAATGGTTCCACGCCAGGGCGGTCGATGGTTTCCTGGTGCAGCCTTCGGTGCTGCCGGCCGGCCTGGACGAATTTGTCGATCAGGTCATCCCGGAGTTGCAGAACCGCAGCCTGTTCCGCACCGAATACGAAGGCGCCACGCTGCGGGAAAACCTCGGCCTGCCTCGCCCGCCAAGCCGCTACGCCTGATCAGGCAACGGCGACGTCTTCCTCGACCCGCGCCACCATCCGCAGGAACCGCCGCGTCCGCTCCTGCGCCGGACGGTCCAGCACCTGATCCGGCGGCCCTTGCTCCACGATCACGCCGTCGTCCATGAACACGATCCGGTCGGCGACGTCGCGGGCAAAACGCACCTCATGCGTAACGATGATCATCGTCATGCCGGCCTCCGCCAGCCCCCGGATCACGCTCAGCACCTCGCCCACAAGTTCCGGGTCCAGCGCCGAAGTCGGTTCGTCGAACAGCATCACATGCGGCGACACCGCCAGCGCGCGGGCGATGGCCACGCGCTGCTGCTGTCCCCCCGACAAACGATGCGGCAGGTGCGCGGCGTGCGAGGCCAGCCCGACCGCCGCCAGCAGCCGTTCCGCCACTGCCCGCGCCTCGTCCAGCGGCTGGCGATAAACCATCACCGGCGCCTCGACGATGTTGTTCAGCGCGGTCAGGTGCTCGAACAGGTTGAAGCTCTGGAACACCATGCCGATCCGCGCCGCCGCCCGCGCCTGCGCCAGCTTGCGCACCGGCCGCGGCACGCCATCCGGGCGGCGTTCGTAGCCAACCAGGTTACCGTCCACCGTGATCTCACCCCAATCCAGCGGTTCCAGGTGGTTGATCAACCGCAGCAGCGTGCTTTTGCCCGAGCCGCTTGGCCCCATGATCACCACGACCTCGCCACTGTTGACCGTCAGGTCGATGCTCTTGAGGATTTCCCGGTCGCCATAGGATTTCTGCACGTTCCGGCAGATCACGTAAGGCCGCGCCTCAGCCATGACGATCCCGACGCAGACATCGCGGATCAATGCCGGGATCGGTTCCCGCCGCACCCGCGCCAGCCCCGCCGCCACCGGCGCTGCTGGCCGGCGCAGCCGCAAGGCAACCGGGACCTTGTGCCCGCCCCCGCCCGGCGTTCGTTCCCGCATGAAGTCGAAATGCCGCTCGATACGCACCTGCGCCAGCGCCACCACGCTCGTCAGGATCAGATAGATGATCCCCGCCGCCGTGAACACTTGAAAAAACTGAAAATTCTGCCCAACAATCTGCTCGGCCCGAAACGTCAGCTCATTCACGAAGATCACCGACGCGATCGAGGTGCCCTTGATCATGCTGATCGTCTGGTTGGCGATCGCCGGCATGATCGCTCGCATCGCCTGAGGCAGTATGATCCGCCGCAGCGTCAACACAGGCGGCATGCCCAAAGCCGCCGCCGCCGTCGTCTGGCTGCGGTTCACCGCCATCACGCCGCCGCGAATGATTTCGGCGCTGAACGCGGCCTCGTTCAAGGCGAACCCCAGCACCGCCGTGGTGAAGGTATCCAGCGTCAGCCCCACCGCCGGCAGCACGTCGAAGATAAAGACAAGCTGCA
>CAXTXZ010000372.1:0-2160 GCA_964248015.1 uncultured Rhodopila sp.
GCCTCATGTTGAAGCGCGCCGCTATACTGGCAGCAGGTTCGTAACAGCCTCTAGCCACAACGGGTCTCATCAGCGCCTTGGCCCCCACACGCCCTCACGCTCCCGCGTATTCCCGCTTTTCCCTGCCCGCAACGCCATTTTGCAAACAAAGTGACCCCCCGTCCGCTTGCGCGCCCGTGCAACCTTGCGCACTCTCCCGCCGCGAGGGAAACCAAGGGCCGGAACACCCGCCCACCTCTCGCCACGGGGAGGATGCAGACATTCCGATATCCGACACCTCGACGCCGCTGCTGTCCGTGCGCGGCGTCACCTTGCGCTTCGGCGGCGTCGTGGCGCTCGACAGCGTCAGCTTCGACGTCATGCCGGGCCAGATCGCCGGCCTGATCGGCCCCAACGGCGCCGGCAAGACCACCCTGTTCAACTGCCTCAGCCGGCTCTACCAGCCCAGCGCCGGGGAAATCCAGTTCGAGGGCCAGTCCGTCCTGGCGGTGCCGCGCTACCGCATCCCGGTGATCGGCATCGGCCGCACCTTCCAGAACGTCGCCCTGTTCGACCGCATGACGGTGCTGGAAAACGTCATGGTCGGCCGCCACAGCCGCACGGGCGCCGGCTTCGTCGCCAACGCGCTGCGCCTGCCCTCCGTCGGCCGCGAGGAATCCGCCGCCCGCGCCAAGGCCCTGGAACTCATCGACTTCATGAACTTGGGCGACTTCACCCACCGGGTCGCCGCCGGCCTGCCCTTCCCCATCCGCAAACGGGTTGAACTCGCCCGCGCCCTCGCCGCCGAACCCAAGCTGCTGCTGCTCGACGAACCCGCCGCCGGCCTCAACCACGACGAGGTGCACACGCTGGAAGGCCAGATACGCCGCGTGCGCGACATCCAGCACGTCACCGTCCTGCTGGTCGAGCACCACATGAGCCTGGTGATGTCGGTCTCCGACAAGGTCGTCGTGGTCAATTTCGGCCGCAAGATCGCCGACGGCGCGCCCGAGGACGTGCGGCAGAACCCCAACGTCATCAGCGCCTACCTCGGCACCGCCGCCTGATGGCCGCGGTGCTGGAAGCGACCCGCCTCAGCGCCTGGTACGGCCCGATCCGCGCCCTCTACGACCTCGACCTTGCGATAGAGGACGGCGGCGTCACCGCCCTTCTCGGCGCCAACGGCGCGGGCAAGACGACAACCCTCCGCGCGCTGTGCAACATGGTGCGCCGCTCCGGCGGCACGTCGTTCGGGGGCGCCGACATCAGCCGCCGCTCCACCGAGGACATCGTCCGCATGGGCGTCGCCCACGTCCCCGAGGGCCGCGGCACCTTCGTCGCCCTGACAGTCGAGGAAAACCTCCGCCTCGCGCTGCACACCAGGCGCGACCGCGCCGCCGCCATGCGCGACATGGACCTGGTGTTCAACTACTTCCCCCGCCTGAGGGAGCGCCGCCAGCAGCAGGCCGGCACCCTGTCCGGCGGCGAGCAGCAGATGCTGGCGATCGGCCGAGCGCTGATGCTGGGGCCGAAGCTGATGCTGCTGGACGAGCCTTCCTTCGGCCTCGCCCCCCTTGTCGTGCGCGAGATCTTCCGCATCCTGCGCGACATCAACGAGCGCGAGCGCGTCTCGATGCTGATCGTCGAGCAGAACGCCGCCCTGGCGCTGGACCTGGCCGACCACGTCTACCTGCTGGAAACCGGCCGCGTGGTCACCTCCGGCCCGTCCGCGCTGGTGCGCGACGACGAGGCCCTCAGAAAATCCTACCTCGGGTACTAGGGATGGAATTCTTCGCCCAGCAGATCGCCGCCGGCCTCACCAGCGGGGCGATCTATGCCTGCGTCGCCCTCGGGCTGGTCATGATCTATGTCTCGACCGACCACATCAACTTCGCCCAGGGCGAGATGGCGATGTTCGCCACCTACCTCGCCTGGACGATGATCCAGGCCGGCGTGCCCTACTGGGTCGCCTTCGGCCTGACCGTGCTGATCGCCTTCTCGGGCGGCGTGTTCATCCAACGGGTGATACTGAAGCCGCTGGAGCGGTCGCCCGTGCTGGCGCTGGTCGTCTGCTTCATCGCCCTGCTGTCGATCTTCAACGCGATGGCTGGCATGATCTGGAGCTACACGATCAAGCAGTTCCCCAGCCCCTTCCCCGCCCGCGACCTGTTCGTCAACGGC
>CAXTXZ010000372.1:2170-4730 GCA_964248015.1 uncultured Rhodopila sp.
GGCCTCGTCAGCCTCCAGCAGCTTGGCGTCGTCGCTGTGACGCTGGTCATGCTGGCGGGCCTGACCGTGTTCTTCCGCTACACCACCCTGGGCCTGGCGATGCGCGCGGCGGCGCAGAACCCGGCCTCCGCCCGCCTGATGGGCGTGCGCGTGTCCTGGATGCTGGCGCTGGGCTGGGGCCTCGCGGCGGCGATCGGCGCGGTTGCCGGGATGCTGGTCGCGCCCATCGTCTTCCTCGACCCCAACATGATGACCGGCATCCTGGTCTACGGCTTCGCCGGCGCCCTGGTCGGCGGCATCGGCAACCCGATGGGCGCCGTCGCCGGAGGCTTCATCGTCGGCGTGCTGGAAAACCTGGTGGGCAGCTACGTCATCGGCAACGAGCTGAAGCTGAGCTTCGCCCTGGTCGTCGTCATCGGCGTGCTGCTGCTCAAGCCCGCCGGCCTGTTAGGCCGCGTCGTCGTCAGGCGGGTCTGAGCCCTGGCCTCCGTCCCCTTCTGGATCGGGCTGGCCCTGCTGCCGCTGCTGGGCTTCGCCTGGCCCGACGCCAGCTTCGACTATTACATGTTCATGGCGCAGTCGATGCTGATCTATTCGATCGCGGTGCTGGGCCTGAACCTGCTCATCGGCTTCAACGGCCAGATTTCCCTGGGGCACAGCGCGTTCTTCGCGATCGGCGCATACGCCGCCGCGATCCTGATGAATTTCGCCGGCTGGCCGTACTGGGCGACATTGCCCGTCGCCGCCGTGGCGTGCTTCCTCGTCGGCCTGCTGTTCGGCTTCCCGGCGTTGAAGCTGGAGGGCCACTACCTCGCCCTCGCCACCTTCACCCTGGCCATCGCCATGCCGCAGATCCTGAAATACAAGGCTCTCGCCGGCTGGACCGGAGGCGTCGGCGGCCTGCTGCTCGACAAGCCCGATCCCCCTGGATGGACCGGGTTGTCGCCGGACCAGTGGCTGTACTATGTCTGCCTCGCTGTCACCGCGCTGCTGTTCTGGCTGGTGCGCAACCTGTTGCGCAGCCGCGGCGGCCTGGCCCTGATGGCGATCCGCGACCACGCGATGGCGGCCTCGACCATGGGCGTCAACCTGGCGCGCTACAAGACGATCGCGTTCGGCATCTCGGCCGGCATCACCGGAGTGGCCGGCGCGTTGTCGGCCATCACCGTGGCCTATGTCGCGCCCGACAGCTTCACCCTGCAACTGTCCATTTCGTTCCTGGTCGGGCTTGTCGTGGGCGGCATCGCCTCGCTGCCCGGATGCCTGCTGGGCGGCGCGTTCATCGTGCTGGTGCAGAACTCCGCGCAGTCGATCTCCGACTGGATGAAGCAGGCGTTCGCGCTGCGTTACGATGTGCCGGCCTGGGCGATCTACGGCGTGCTGCTTCTGGCGCTGATGTATGTCCTGCCCGCCGGCATGGCGGGCGGCGCCCTGCGGCTGCGCCGCTGGCTGTCAACACGAAGAAGGGAGGCTCGTTCATGACAAGACTGACAAGGCGCGGCGTTCTGGCCGGGGCCGCGGGCGCGCTGGCCGCGCCGGCGATCGCGGCGGGCAAATACGGTCCCGGCGCGTCCGACACCGAGATCAAGATCGGCCAGACAATGCCTTACAGCGGCAACGCCTCGGCGTACGGGGCGAACGGCCGGGCGCACGCGGCGTATTTCCGCATGATCAACGACCAGGGTGGCGTGAACGGGCGCAAGATCAACCTGATCTCCCTCGACGACGGCTACAGCCCGCCCAAGACCGTGGAACTGGCCCGCCAGTTGGTCGAGCGCGACCAGGTCCTTTTCCTGTTCCAGCCGCTCGGCACGCAGTGCAACACCGCCATCCATAGGTACATGAACCAGAAGAAGGTGCCGCAGTTGTTCGTCGCGACCGGCGCCTCCAAATGGGGCGACCCGGCGCACTTCCCCTGGACCATGGGCTGGCAGCCGGACTATCGGACGGAAGGCGTGATCTACGCCAAGCACATCAAGCAGACGGTGAAGGACCCGAAGATCGCCATCCTGCGGCAGAACGACGACATGGGAGCCGACTATATCTCCGGCTTCCGTGAGCAGGTGGCGGCCATGAAAGACGCAATGCCCGAGGCCGCGATCGTCGCCGACGCCACCTATGAAGTCACCGACCCGACCGTGGATTCGCAGATCCTCCAGTTGAAGAACTCCGGCGCCAACGTGTTCTACAACATAACGACTCCCAAGTTCGCCGCCCAGGCGATCAAGAAGTCCGCCGAGATAGGCTGGAAGCCGGCGCATTACCTGGTGAACGTGGCGGCGTCGATCGGCACGGTGATCCAGCCGGCCGGGTTCGAGAACGCCCAGGGCATCATCACGGCGTCGTACATCAAGGATATCTCGGACCCGCAGTGGAAGGACTTCCCCGATGTCCAGGGATGGAAGGCCTGGATGGGGAAATACAACACCGGCGCCAGCCTGCTGGATGGCTCGACAGCGTCGGGATACGCCACCGCGTTCACCCTGGTCCAGGTCCTCAAGCAGTGCGGCGACGACCTGACCCGGGAAAACATCATGCGCCAGGCCGCCTCCCTGCACGA
>CAXTXZ010000373.1:0-4719 GCA_964248015.1 uncultured Rhodopila sp.
TAAACGGAGCTTGCCATTGCTCCAGGGCGGAAGGGCCGTCCACCACATCACCTCAGACCGACCGGGTGGCTAAACTGGCCGCGACTGCTTTCGGCTATGCTTGCACCTGACCCCTTGCTCCGCCTCCCAAATGTTATAACCTCATTTGCATTCGCCTAATCAGCAGCGAAGGCGGAGCCAACCAGTGAAGCAAAATAGCAAGGACGGGGCGATTCCTGTCCATAATGGGAGACGTCAGGATGAAGTGTCTGTCTAGACTGGCGTCTTTGGCCCGGCTCTCTGCCGGGGCTGCGTTGCTGTCGCTTGCCATGCCCGCCATGGCTGCCGGTCCGACTGCGGGCGTGACACCAACTGAGATTGTCATCGGCACCACAACTGACCTGTCCGGTGTGACCGCAGTGCAGGGGGTCAACAATTCAAACGCCATCCGCATGGCGTTTGATAATGCCAATAAAATGGGCGGCATCAATGGGCGTAAGATTCGTTACATCGTGGAAGATACCCAATACACTGTCCCGCGCGCGGTGCAGGCGATGAACAAGCTGCTGAATCGCGACCATGTTTTTATCACGCTCGCCGATGGCGGCACCCCGATGAACAACGCCGAGATGCCGATGCAGTTTGCAAAAGGCGTGCCGAACGTGTTCCCGCTTACTGCGGCGCGATCGATGTATGAGCCATTCAACCCGCTGAAGTTTGGGCAGTTTGCCTCATATTACGATCAAATGCGCGCAGGTGTGAAGTATTTCGTGCAGCAAGAGCACGTCCAGAAGCTTTGTGCGCTATATCAGGATTCCGATTTCGGCCAGGATGTCTTTGCCGGCGAG
Source organism: uncultured Rhodopila sp. (assembly GCA_964248015.1). Taxonomy (GTDB): domain Bacteria; phylum Pseudomonadota; class Alphaproteobacteria; order Acetobacterales; family Acetobacteraceae; genus Rhodopila. The sequence goes on from CAXTXZ010000373.1 coordinate 828, forward strand.
GTAGCTGAAGCGAAGGCGCTAAACATGCCCATCGTCGCCACCGCCGCCGATCACCCGACCGACACCGACTTCACCGCCACGCTTGCCAAGCTGCGTGACGCGGGCTGCGATTTCGTGACGATGGGCACAATCGTACGCGACACGGTCGACGTCCTGTCCCAGGCTCGCAAGATGGACTGGCATCCGAAGTTTGTAGGCACGAGCGCCTCTTACGATACGGCGGTCGCCACGGCGCCGGGCGGCGTCGGCGAGGGTTTCTACTCCATGTCTCCCGCGCTGTACGCTTATCCCGACGATCCGCGCCCCGACGTGCAGGCTTTTGCCACCGAATACAAAAAGCGTTATGGCATCGATCCCAACTTTCTTGGCGAGACGGGCTATACGGCCGCCCAGGTCGTGCTGCTTGCGATCAAGAACGCCGGACCTGACTTGACCACCGACAGCTTCATTCATGCGATGGAAGACATCCACGACTATCACGACATCTTCGGCACCACGCTCAGCATGGGACCGAACCAGCATCACGCGGAGACCGCCGCTTTCCTTGCGGTGGTGAAGGACGGACGCTGGGTGCCGGTCACGACACAACAGCTCGGCTACTGATCGCTCTTTGGCAGGCCAAGCAGCGTTTGCCTGCCGCTGCGAGCTTGGCGATGGCGGTTGACACTGCTGAGTCGCCCTTTATAGGCTGAGGTCAATGGAGAACCGCGGAGCAGCATAAAAGCTACCGCTGGAGGGGAGGGAGGGGCAGCTTGTGACGGACGCGCTGCGGCTGCTTCAGCTTATGGTCAATGGCGCCGCTGGCGGCTGTATTTACGGCCTGATCGCCCTTGGCTTCGTGCTGATTTACAAGGCCACCGAAGTTATCAATTTCGCCCAGGGCGATATCATGATGCTGGCCGGCTTTGCCGCATTCACGTTTATGTCCTGGCTGGGTCTGGATTATTGGCTGGGCGCGGCACTTGCCGTGATCACGACTGCGGCCTTTGGATACCTGCTCGATGTCATCGTGATCCGCCGCGTTATCGGACAACCGCAATTCGCGGTCGTCATGCTGACGCTCGGGCTGGGTTTCATCTTCCGCGCCGTGGCCGGCATCACCTGGGGCTATGACTCTGTTGGGTACAACACGCCCTTCACAAATCATACCATCAGGATCGGCACGTTCGTTCTCGGCTACGACAGCCTGTCGATCATTGGCGGCACGGTGCTTCTCTGCGCGATGCTGTATCTGTTCTTCAATCGGACGCGGCTCGGCGTGGCGATGCAAGCCGCCTCACAGAACCAGCTTGCGGCCTACTACATGGGCATCCCGGTCCGCACGGTCTTCTCCTTGATCTGGGCAGTAAGTGCGGGCGTCTCCGCGATTGCAGCGATCCTGCTGACCCCCGTCTCGATGGTCGATGTGAACATGGGCTCACTTGGGATCAAGGCGTTTGCCGCCGCGGTTCTGGGCGGGTTCGGGTCCATCCCCGGCGCACTGGTGGGGGGCGTGGTGATCGGCATCGTCGAGCAGCTGGCCGGTTTCTATCTTCCGGCGGGCTTCCAAGATGTGACAGCGAACGTTGTTCTGCTGGCCACGCTGATCCTGACGCCGCATGGATTGTTCTCCCAGCGGGTCTTCAAACGAGTCTGAGGGAGCTTCATGCGCACCCTGTTCAAGACGGATTACCGGCAGGATCTTCGAATTTGGCGCCATAGCGGCGACCTGTTCTGGTACGGGCTGTTGGGCGTCGTGGTTCTCGCACTGCCCTATCTGCTGGATGACTTTTACATCGGCGAGCTTGGTGCCGTGTATATCTTTGCCATCGCCGGCGTCGGTCTGATGTTGCTGACGGGTTACACGGGCCTCGTGAACCTCGGCCACGCCGCCTTCGTCGGGATCGGCGCATACACGAACGCGGTGCTGCTGACCGCGGGTTGGCCCTATTTGCTGACTCTTCCTGCCTCCGTCCTGCTTGCCGCCGTCGCCGGTGTCGCAATTGGTATCCCCACCTTGCGCATGAGCGGACTGTATCTCGCGATCGCTACCTTGTCGTTTGGGCAGATCGTAGGCAGCGTCCTGCAGAAATGGGACGCTGTCACGAATGGGTTCAACGGCTTGCCGGTGCCAACGCCCGACATCTTCGGCTTCCCTATTCAAGGCACTACGGGAGTTTACTACGCGGCGCTGATCCTGCTGGTCGCGGTGCTTTGGATCGCCTCCAATATAATACGCACGCCGTTCGGCCGAGCGCTGGTGGCGATCCGGGACAGCGAGGTTTCCGCGCGCAGCATGGGCATTAATGTGCCGGTGTACAAGACGATCGCCTTCGCGGTGGCGGCCGGCATGGCAGGGCTCGCCGGCGCGCTGTTTGCGCAGTATGTGAACTTCCTTGCCCCCGACACCTTTGACGTGCTGCTTTCGGTCCAGTTCCTGACGATCGTCTTCGTGGGCGGCATCGGCTCGCTGCAGGGAGTGATTTATGGGGCGCTGTTCGTGCGTTTGCTGCCGCAGGGCATCGCCATGGTTCGCGATGACCTGCCGGGCAACATAGGCCACCTGCCGGGGCTGGAACCATCCTTGTTTGGCCTGGTCCTGGTACTGACGATCTTGTTTCAACCCACGGGCATCCATGGCGGCTGGTTGCGCGCGAAATCCTGGTTTCAGGACTTCCCGCTGCACCGCGCCACCGGCTTCCGCCGCCAGCGCATCTACGCCAAATCGGAACGTGTGTGATGGCGCTGTTCCGCACCGAGAAACTCGCCGTTCGGTTTGGTGGTATCCGCGCGGTGGACGAGGTGTCCTTTGAGGTGGCTGAGGGCGAGGTGTTTGCCATCATCGGTCCCAATGGCGCGGGCAAGACGACAATCTTCAACCTGATAAGCCGGCTTTACACGCCAACATCGGGGCGGATTATCTTTCGCGACCAGGACATCACCGCTCTCCCCGCGCATCGCGTCGCTGCCCTTGGCATTGCGCGCACGTTCCAGAACATCGAGTTGTTCGCCAATGCGACAGTGCTGCAGAACCTGCTGATCGGCTGTCACTGCCACGTGCGTGCTTCAATCGTTTCACAAATCCTATTTGCCCCCTCGGCACGGCGCGACGAACTGGCGCATCGCGAAAAGGCCGAGGATGTGATTGCCTTCCTTGACCTGCAGCGCTATCGCGACTCGCTGATTTCCGGCCTGTCCTACGGGGTGCGCAAAGTCGTGGAACTTGGCCGCGCGCTTTGCACCGAACCAAAGCTGTTGCTGCTCGATGAACCTTCCTCCGGACTGAACACCGAGGAAACGGAGGTGATGGGTTTCTGGATTGAGGACATCAAGAAGGACCTTGGTGTCACCGTCATCATGGTTGAGCACGACATGAACCTGGTGCGGCAGGTGTCTGACCGGGTGATGGCACTGAACTATGGCAAGCTGCTTGCCCTCGGAACGCCTGCCGAAGTGCAGTCCCATCCGGAAGTGGTCCGCGCCTATATCGGTGGTGACATGGCGGCATGATCAGCGAACCGCTGCTGTCCGTCGCAGGCATCGAAACCTACTACGGCCCCATCCAGGCGATCCGAGGCGTCAGCCTGACTGTGGCGGCGGGACAGATCGTGACTGTTCTCGGAGCCAACGGCGCCGGCAAGACAACCGTGCTGCGAACCATTTCCGGCGTGCTGAACGCCGCTCGCGGCGGGGTGCGCTTCCAAGGCCGCGACATTGCCGGCCTGACGCCCGACCGGGTGATGCGGCTGGGCATATGCCACGTGCCGGAAGGGCGGGAAATCTTTCCCCTGCTAAGCGTACGGGAAAACCTGATGATGGGCGCCTTCACCCGTCGGGATGGAGACATCGCGCGGGACATCCAAATGTGCCACGAGTATTTCCCGGTGCTGGCGCAACGGGCCGAGCAGCGCGC
>CAXTXZ010000374.1:0-4718 GCA_964248015.1 uncultured Rhodopila sp.
GAACAACCCGGCGGCCAACGCGGCGGCGTTCACCAATGGCTGGTTCCGCACCGGCGACCAGGGGATCATAGACGCCGACGGCTACCTGCGGCTGACCGGGCGGCTGAAGGAACTGATCAACCGCGGCGGCGAGAAGGTCAGCCCGCTGGAGGTCGATGAGGTGCTGTCCGACCATCCCGCCGTCGCGCAATGCCTGACGTTCGCCATGCCGCACGCCAAGCTGGGCGAGGAAGTCGCCGCCGCCGTCGTCCTGCGCCAGGGGCAGACGGCGAAGGACACGGAATTGCGCGATTTCTGCGCCAGCCGCCTCACGGCGTTCAAGGTGCCAAGGCGCATTGTCTTCGTGGACGAGATCCCGAAGGGCGCGACGGGCAAGCTGCAACGCATCGGGCTGGCCGAGAAGCTGGGCCTGACGGCGTGAAGGTCGCCATCTTCGGCGCCGGCGCGATCGGCGGGTTCCTCGGCGTGCGGCTGGCGCAGGCGGGGGCGGATGTCACGTTCGTCGCGCGCGGACCGCATCTCGCGGCGATGCAGGCCAACGGCGTGACCCTTCGTTCAGGGAACACGACGGTCACGGTGCGCCCGCGATGCGTCGCCTCGGCTGAGGCTGCGGGGGTGCATGACTACGTTGTCGTCACCCTGAAGGCGCACGGGCTGCCGGCGGCGGCTTCCTCCATCGCGACGATGATGGGGCCGGAAAGCGCGCTGGTCACTGGCATCAACGGCATTCCCTATTGGTATTTTTACGGCCTGGACAGCCCGTATCGCGACCGGGTGGTCGAAAGCGTCGATCCGGGCGGGCGGCTTTGGTCGGCGCTGCCGCCGTCCCAAGCGATCGGCTGCGTCGTCTATCCGGCGGCCGAGGTCGTCGAGCCCGGCGTGATCGAGCACACCTACGGCGACCGCTTCACCCTGGGGGAGCCGGACGGCTCGCGCAGCCCCCGGATCGAGGCCCTGTCGAGGATGATGATCGCCGCCGGACTGAAGGCCCCGGTGCGGCCGAAGATCCGCGACGAGCTTTGGGTCAAGCTCTGGGGCAACCTGGCGTTCAACCCGATCAGCGCGCTGACCGGCGCAACTTTGGACCGCATCACTGGCGACGACGCGCTGCGCGCGCTCTGCCGGGGCATGATGCTGGAGGCGAAAGCGGCCGCCGAGGCGCTGGGCATCCGGTTCGCCATCGACGTGGACAAGCGGATCGCCGGCGGCGCCGAGGTCGGCATCCATAAGACCTCGATGCTGCAAGACCTGGAACGCGGACGGCCCATGGAGATCGACGCGCTTCTCGGCGCGGCGGTGGAACTCGGCGGGATCACCGGGCAGCCGATGCCGCTGTGCCAGGCTGTGCTGGCGCTGGCGCGGGAGCGTGGGCGACAGGCCGGATGCCACTGAATGGCGCTCTGTCGCGTGCTGTTCAGGTCGCGTGGCCGACCCGCCGAAAACGAAGCCGACAGCCACCAGACGGAAGGCAGTTTCCATCTACTCCGAGTTCAGCCAGAATCGTCACTTCGGCCTTTCTTCACACCTGGAACTCCGACGCTCCCACCTGGTCAGCCAGAACCATTACCTTACCTCCAGAACCATTACCTTACCTAAGGCAAGGACGCTTAGCGCCAAGAGCGGTCCGACAAGCAGGATAGGTTGGCAACGTGGTTCCCGCGAGCATGGCACGGAAGCTGGTGGCTGGGCGACGGCTAGAGCGGATCGCCGGAGGGCCGAAAGGTCCGGCGGCGTGCTTTTGTGTAAAAAACAATGGGCCATGGCGCTCACGCCGCCACGCGCACTTTCAAGGTTTCTTCGTGTTCGGCCAGATCGCGATTGGTCACCCTTTCGTCAGAAACCACCGTCATCAGGCCGTAGACGACCTTGGCCAGGACGTCGAGAACAGCGATCACAAGGACGCTGAAGGAATCGCTGACCACGTTGAGGCCATCCGGCGCGACAGCGAGAATGATCGGATAGCCGAGCCAGAGGACGGACAGGACAGAGGCGTCGCGGACGTAGATTGATCGCACGTCATCACGCTCCAAGGAGTTGGCCTCCTTCTGCGGCACCCAGATGACGTAGTAGACGCCCAGGAATGCCGCGCAAGAGATGATGAACCAAGTCCATCTCATCCATGCAACCTCGGATGCGCTGAAGGTGAACGCCGTGATGATCATCATCAAATCAGCCAACACCGCGCCCACGAACAGGCCAGCCTGCTTGCGCCCGGCATGCATGGCCGTCAATCCAAGTGAGACGAGAAGCAGGGGAGTGGTGAACAACCAATCAATGTAGCGGGCAAAATAAAAGATGCGCGTCGCGGTCGCGCCGGTTGCCACGGCGGTGTCCGTGGGAAGCATGATCAGGCCCTGACCCGTCGCCATGGCGAAATAAGAACAGGCGGCGATCAGCGGGACAATGCCATGCAGCACTGTTTGCAAGCCTTCAGAGGACGTCCGCCTTTTGCCTTTCATAAGGATGGCCATGCCTCCCAAGGCCATGATTACCGCGGTAATCCACAATATTGCGTTGGAGTTCATTCGACGATACCCATCCGCTCTTGAAAGCAACAACAACCAGGCACAACATTCTCGCCGGAATGTGGGATGGGATTAAAATGCCGGTTGTGAACCGGCTCAGGCGTTCACAATCCACTCATGACTGGAGTGTGCTTCTGTAGGCAGTTGCCTTGAGTCCGCGGATCTGACCCTTTGTCGGGCTTTCGTGGGATGGTTAGGAAGACGCTGCCGCTAAGCCAGGCGATGCTGCGTTGGTGAGCAAGCAGCAGGCTGGGTCTTGGTGAAAAGGCACTGTGCCGCGCGCTGCTTCAGGCCGCCTGCTGGTCTTTCGCGAGTTGCCGGTCTTTGGCGCGTTGCACAAGGCGGGCAGCCGCTTCCTGCCGCTTGCGGGCTTTCTCCGCCTGGCGTTCCGCCGCTCGGCGTTGCTGGCGGGACAGCGGCGCGGGCGCGGTCCGGGCGAAGCTGACAAGGTCGGAGGTGGCGCTGCTGGCCGGCAGATCCGCCATCGGTTCGTCCGGGGCTGCCAGCCGGTCGCTTTGCAGCTCGTCCAGCGCCTTTTGATTCAGCAGCGCCGCCCGGTTCAGCGCGTTGGCGTTGCCGCGCAGGCGCAGCACCTGGTTGTCCGTCAGTTCCGGATTGACCGCCCGCGCCAGGGCATCCAGCGCGCCCAGGCTGAAGGCAAGGGTCAGCGCGGCCAGGCGAAGTTCATGGTCGTTGCGGGCGTTGTAGCTGGCGAGCACCGCCGCGGCGCTTGCACGGGCGGCTTCGATGTCGCCGCAACAGGTGTCGAGGAACAGCGGCGCGAGAAAAGCAACGATCTTGGCGAAGACCACGTCTGTGATCGCGGGAGCGTGCGACATCGAGAGGTTAAACCTATGTTCTTGTTTTGTGCAAAATAGTTTCTATTATAATTTATGGAAAAAAACAAGAACAAACTTTGGCGGAACAAACTTCGGCTGGCTCCAGGCGAAGCGGCAGCGCCAGATGATTTCCAACGGAACCATGTTGCAACCGGCGAGCCTGATTACCGCTACTTCCTGATACCGTTGGCCTGCCAGAGGCATTCAAAACCTTCTGATCCACAGGGGGTTTGGTCATGGCAGCCACAAAGCTGAACAACGGTGACACGGCGATCACGAGCCACATGCTGGCCGACCAGCGCTATGCCGGGCCGGATGCTGGCGCGCTTTCCGATGGCGCATCCAGCGGTGCTGGCCGGGAAAACCCAACCAGCAGCGGTTGGGGAGATCCAACCGGCGCCGGCGCCACTGATGCAAACCATGCGTCAGGATCGTGGATGCAGGGTGCGAATCAATCCACGCCCAATGCGGCCCTGCCGGCCGATGGGGGCAGCTACACTCCCGCCAAACTGGTCGTGTTCGGCGACCTGCTCTCCGACAACGGCAATGCAGCCGCCGTCGAGGAATCGCTGGGCGAGACGCCGAGCTACGTGACGGCGCCCTATGATTCGAACGGCGACTTCTCGGACGGACCCAAGTGGACCACCGACCTGGCCCACAGCCTCGGGCTGAACCAGCCCTCGCAGCAGGAGAACTTCGCCTATGAGAGGGCGACCGCGGGCACGCTTGGCGAGGCAGCCTCCCAGGTCAACCCGGCCGGAGGCCTGACGCCGCTCGACACCTTCGCGGGGCAGATACAGCAGTTCGAGCAGGGGGGCGGCGCCTTCTCGCCCAGCGACGTGGTCTCGGTCACCTTTGGCGGCAACGACATTTTCTCGGCGAGCGCCCTGGCGCTGGCGGGCGCCGCGTCGGCGGAGCAAGTCGTCACGGACAGCGTCAACGCGATCATCGTGGGGCTGGAGCAACTGGGTGACCTCGGGGCCAAGCACTTCCTGGTCTCGAACTCGCCGGATCTCACGCTCGCGCCGATCTTCTCGTCGGCGGAGTTCCTGGCCAGCGGGGCAACGGTCGCTGGGGTCCAGGGCCTCGTGAACGACTTCAACACTCAGCTTGCGGCCGGGCTGAGCACGTTCCAGAGCCAGACGGGCCTGGACGTGAAAACGTTGGACCTCCACACGCTGTTCAACAACGTGGCCGCCACCCCGTCCGACCATGGCTTCACCAACGTCACCCAGCCAGTGCTGTCGAGCATACCGGGCACCGGCTCGACGCCGGCAACCTTTAATCCGGCGATCAACGGGCAGAACCCCCAGGTCGAGCACGGCTCGCTGTTCCTCGACCCGCTCTTCGACAC
>CAXTXZ010000375.1:0-280 GCA_964248015.1 uncultured Rhodopila sp.
CCCCGCACCCGCGCCGTCCTCCCCCGCGCGGCGGCCAGGCACGCCACGGCGATCCGTTCCGCCAGGGGCTCGACCAGCCGCGTGGGACCCGCGCCGACGATCGCCCGCGCCCGCTCCGCCACTTTCTCGTAATCGACGACCCGCCCCAGTTCGTCCGCCCCGACCGAGGCTCCCGCCAGCGCGCCCTCGTCATCCACCGCCAGGTCGATGTTGACGCGCACCCGCTGCTGCGCCGCGTGCTCGTGCGGGTAGATCCCGATGCTGGCCACCAGTACCATGT
>CAXTXZ010000375.1:332-4714 GCA_964248015.1 uncultured Rhodopila sp.
CGTCATTCCTCCGGCCCCATCGCGCCATCCGTCGCGCCACCCGCCGAGCTGGCCCATTGCAGGTGCTGCCCGCCGTCCAGCGCGATCATCTGCCCCGTCATCGCCGGCAGGCACAGGATGGCCGCGACGGCGCGCGCCACCTCCGCCGGATCGGTGCCATGCCCCAGCGGGACCGACGCCGCCTGCCTGGCGAACTGCGCCTCGCTCTGCCGGGGACTGGGCAAAGCCGGCCCCGGCCCGATGGCATTGACCCGGATCGCCGGCGCCAGCGCCAGCGCCATCGTTTGCGTCAACGCCCACAACCCCGCCTTCGAAACCGTGTACGACACGAAATGCGGCGTCAGCGACCACACCCGCTGGTCGATCATGTTGATGACGACCCCCTCGGCGCCCGCCGGCAAGCCGCGCGCGAAAGCCTGCGTCAGCACGAACGGGGCGCGCAGGGTCGGCTCGACATGCGCGTCCCAAGACTCCCGCGAGGCATCGTCCCACTCGTCCCGTTCAAAGCGGCTGGCGTTGTTGACCAGCACCCCGACCGGCCCCAGCCGCTCTGCCGTAGCCGGCATCAGGCCCACGACCTGCGCCTCCTCGGCAAGATCAGCGGACAGCACCACGGCCCGCCGCCCAACCTGCTGGACTTCCCGTTGCAGCGCCTGCGCGGCCTCCAGGCTGCGGCCGCAATGGATCGCGATGTCGAACCCCAGGCGAGCCAGTTCCAGCGTGATCGCCCGCCCAAGCCGCACCGCCCCGCCGGTGACCAGGGCATGACGGGGGATGCGATCGGAAAGCCCGTTCCCCATCGCTTACCGGACCCTCGGCCGCCGCCTGACTTCCGCCCGGACATGCTGGAAATTCAGCGTCGCCGGATCGGCCACCACGGGCCCCGGCGCGATGGCGACGATCACCTGCTCCGCGATCGGCGCGAAATCCGCGCGGAAATGCACCGAGGACTTCAGCGCGATGATCGGGCACTCCGAAGGTTCGATCCCAACATGCCGCAGGATCGCCTGGTCCAGCGCCTGCATCTTGCGCGAGGTCACCATCACCCGCACGCCCTCGATGTCGATCAGCGCCGTGTCGCCCAGGTTGCCCGGATTGCCCGCGCCCATCGGCCCGGTCAGGGTGAACACCCCGTCCGTCAGCCGCTCCACCCGAGCAACACAAGCAAGCGGCATCCCGTCCGACTTGCCGCCCAGCGACAGTTCAACGGTCGCGCCCACCCCGGCCGCGACGCACGCGGCAACGCTTTGGGCGTCATTGATCAGGCAGACCATCGCCCCCTTGGCCCCTTGCCGCACCAGTTCGCCCAGCAGTTCCGTCGTGTCGCCATGCCCACCGCCGCCCGGATTGTCCTGCGTGTCCGCCAGCACCACCGGTCGCCCCGCGCCCTTCGCCAGCCGCCGCGCCTCGGCCACCGCCTGCGCCGAGGGCAGCGTTTCCTGCACAAAGCTGGCCTCCTGCGCGTTCACATAACCCAGGAACGCATCCGCCGAGGCATCCGCCGCGGCCTGTGTCTCGGCGAACGCCGCCACCGCCGCCCCGCATCCGGCAAAATCCGCATAAGGAAACCCAAAGCAAAGCCCCAGCTCCACCACCCCCAGCCGCTCAGCCAGCGACGCCCGCTCGTGCATCACCGTCTGCATCGGCGGCATCAGCGTGCACTGGCTGCCCAGCGGTATCCAGAAATCCAGCGTGCGGAACGCCCGCGCCCAGGGCCGCCTGCGCTCGGCCCGGGCCAGCAGAAGCCGCATCGCCTGCGCCCCCGCCGCTTTCATATCGACGTGCGGATAGGTCCGGAACGGCACGGCGGCATCCACCAGCCGCACCATCTGCGCCGTCAGGTTGGCATGCGGGTCCAGGCTGATGGTCAAGGGCAGGCTGTCGCCCACGATTGCTCGGACCCGGCGCAGCAACTCACCCTCGGCGTCCGGATAACTGTCCACCACCGCCGCGCCATGCAGGTCCAGGTAAACCCCGTCCAACGGCCCCGCGTCCAGCGCGACCGACAAGGGGGCGCAGATCCGCGCCGCGATCCGCTCGAACGCCTCGTCCTGCACCGGCCCCGCCGGATTGGCGAACCCCCAGGCCAGAGGCGCCAGTTCCACGCCAGCCTCCTCCGCCACCGCGATCGCCCCAGCCAGTGGCACCGAGCGCGGACGCATCGCCTCGATCAGCCCGTCGCCCGCGCTGAACGCCGGCAACCCGCCCGGTTGCAGGAAATCGGCGTAAGTCGTGGGCCAGGGCGCAAAGGAATGGCTTTCGTGCAGGAAGCCGCCAACCGCGATGCGCATGCTCAGCCCACCATGTTCGGAGGGGTATCGCCGGCCAGCAGCGCGCCGATGCCGGACAGCACGACGCGGCCCATGGCGTCGCGCGTCTCCGTCGTCGCGCTGCCCAGGTGCGGCAGCAGCACCACGTTCTCCAGCGCCAAGTACTCGGGATGAGCCTTCGGTTCGTCGTTGTAGACATCCAGGCCCGCGGCGGCGACGTGGCCGCCGCGCAGGGCGGCGATCAGCGCCGCGTCGTCCACCAGGGTGCCGCGCGCCGCGTTCACCACCACCGCGCCGGCCGGCAGCTTGGCGATCCGTTCCGCGTCCAGCCAGTGCTTCGTGCCCTCGCCGCCCGGCGCGTGCATCGTCAGCACCTGGCACATCGGCAGGAAACTGTCGTCGTTGTCGTGGAAGGTCGCCCCTTGCTCCAGGTCAGGGGGCAAGCGCGTCATGTCGCGGTAGTGGATCTCCATCTCGAAGCCGCGCGCCATGCGGGCGATCTCCCGCCCGATGCGGCCCATGCCGAAGATGCCCAGGCGCCGCCCCGAGACCTGCGTGCCGAGAAGCTGGGTCGGCGCCCAGCCCTGCCACGCGCCGGAGCGCACCAGCCGCTCGCCTTCGCCCGCCCGCCGAGCGGCGGCGAGCATCAGCAGCATGGCGCATTCGGCGGTGGCGACGCTCAGCACGTCGGGCGTGTTGCACAGCTTGAGGCCGCGCGCCTTCGCCGCCTCCACGTCGATGTGGTCAGTGCCGACGCTGAAGGTGCCGACGACCTTGACGCTGTCGGGCAGCGCGGCGATGGCCTCGGCGTCCAGCACGTCGCCGGGGCAGCACAGGATGGCGTCGGCCCCCTCCGCCCGCGCCAGAAGGTCAGGGATCGCGACATCGGACGGGGTCAGCCAGACGTCGTAGTCCTGCTCCGCCAGGGCCTCGATCCGCGCGGGCAGGCGCCGGGTGATGAACAGGGCAGGTTTCGGCATGGCGTTCCCCTTCGCGTGTCAGTAGATCGTGGAGCGCAGGCGCTCGGGGTACTCGCGGTCGTATTGCTCGCCGTCGAATTTTCCGGCCATGATGTCCGCGAGGATCTTCCCCGTGCTGGGCAGGCTGGCGCGAGGGATGTGCTTCTCGGGGTTCCACATCTCCGAGCGGATAAGCGCCTTCGGGCACTGGAAGTAGACCCTCTCGGCGCGCACGACGATGACGGTGCGGGGCAGGGTGCCCCTGCACGGGAACCGCCCGATCAGCTCCGGCGCCGCCGAGATCGACGCCCGGCCGTTCACCCGCACGGTTTCGCCGACGCCGGGGATCAGGAACAGCAGGGCCACCCGGTCGTCGCGGACGATGTTGCGCAGGCTGTCGATGCGGTTGTTGCCGCGCCGGTCGGGGATCAGCAGGGTCTTTTCGTCCAGCACCTGAACGAAGCAGCCGGCCGGGTCGCCGCGCGGCGAGCAATCCAGGCCCTCCGGCCCGCTGGTCGCCAGGACCATGAAGGGCGCGGCCTCGATCATCGCGCGGTAATGCGGATGGATGTAGTCGATCTCCTTGGCGATCGCGGCGGGGGACGAGGGGCTGCCGTACAGCGCGTCCAGGCCGGCCTCGTCTCGGATGAATGTGTCGGCGCTGATCGCGTCCATGTATGCCGGCCTCCTGTGCCGTTGCTCCGTCGGCGCGTATATTCGCTCCGAACCGGACCAACCGGCAAGGAGGCAAGCATGTCCGACAAGGAAGAGATCCGCGAGCTGCTCGCACGTTACTGTTTCGCGCTGGACGCCGGCCGGTTCGAGGAGATGGCCGCGCTCTTCACTGCGGACGGCGTCTGGGAAACCGCGTTCGGCGCCGGGACAGGCCGGGACGGGATCGTCACGCAGGCCCGAAGCATCGCCACCGGCCCAAGGCCAAGGCGCGTGCACCTGACGACCAACATCGTGATCGATCTGGAGATGGACGGCCAAACCGCGACGGCGCAATCCAACTGGGCCTTGATCCAGAACAGCGACAGCGGCCCGGTCATCGGCTCCGGCGGCGGCTACGCCGACCGGCTGGTGAAGCTTGGCGGCCGGTGGTTCTTCAAGCACCGCCGGATCGACCGCTTCATCAAGGCGGACTGAGCCG
>CAXTXZ010000376.1:0-4710 GCA_964248015.1 uncultured Rhodopila sp.
GTGGCGGAGCTGCTGCCCAACGGCACGCTCAAGCCCTAGCCGGACGAAACCTGGAACAGTTGGCGCAACGCCCTCGCTAACCAGATGTCAGTGGGCGACCATTTCGTCTGCGTGCAATCCGTCGTCGCCGACACGCATGGCGCGCTCTGGGTGCTCGACCCGGGCGCGCCGGGCAACGAGAAGATCCTGCCGGGCGCGCCCAAGCTGGTCCGCGTCGATCTCGCCACCAACAAGGTCACGAAGGTGATCAAGTTCGCCGACAACGTGGCCCTGCAAGGAACCTACCTCAACGACATCCGTTTCAGCCCCGATGGCAACACCGGCTACATCACGGATTCCGGCACGCGCGGCGCGATCATCGTTGTCGATCTGCAAGCCGGCGCCGCCTTTCGCGCGCTCGACGGCCACCCAAGCACGCAGATGGAAAAGGACGTGACGGTCAAGGTGGACGGCAAGCCGCTGCGCCGCCCCGACGGCCGCCAGCCGGCCTTCGCCGCCGACGGCATAGCCCTCTCCAACGATGGCCAGACCCTCTACTGGCAAGCGCTCACCGGCCGCACGTTGTATTCCATCGCCACCTCCAAGCTAACCCCCGGCACGCCGGCGTCCGACATCGAGTCAGCCGTCAAGAAGGTCGCCACCACGAACGTCGCCGACGGCCTTTGGATGAGCAAGGCCGGCGACCTGTACATCACCTCGCCCGGCGACAACGCGGTCAAGCGCCTCCGCAACGACACGATGCAGACCGTGGTGACCGACAACCGGCTGCGCTGGCCCGACACCATGTCCGAAGGCCCAGACGGCACGCTCTACGTCACCGCGTCGCACATCCAGGACACCGACTGGTTCAAGCCCGGAGCGCCCGCCTCGCTGCCCACCGCGCTGTTCTCCTTCAAGCCGAACTGACCCATGCCGGTCGAGATTGCCCATCACCGCTGCCAGGCGAACGGCATCAAGCAGCATTACGTGGAGGCCGGCTCAGGCCCCCCGGTCATCCTGCTGCACGGCTTCCCCGAAACCTGGTACGCCTGGAGGCATCAGATCCCTGTGCTGGGCCAGCGCTACCGCCTGATCGTCCCCGACTTGCGCGGCTACGGCGCGACCGACAAACCCGCCGCCGGCTACGACAAGCGCACCATGGCCAACGACATCAAGGCGCTGATGGACAAGCTCGGCATTGCCCGCGCCCCGATCATCGGCCACGACCGGGGCGCGCGCGTCGGCCTGCGCTTCGCCAAGGACCACCCGGCGGCGACAGACCGCTTTGCCGCCCTCGACAACATCCCGACGCGCGTCATCTTCGAGCGCATGGACGCCAAGGTCGCGCGCGGCCACTGGTTCTTCCTGTTCAACGCCGTGCGCGACCTGCCCGAGGCGCTGGTCACCGGCCGCGAGGAACTCTGGCTCAACTTCATCCTCAAGGGCTGGATCTACGACCCCGAGGCGCTGACCCCCGAAGACATCGCCACCTATGTCCGCGCCTATGCGCAGCACGGCGGCCTGCGCGGCGCGATGGAGGACTACCGCGCCGGCGAGGAGGACGTGAAACAAGACCAGGCCGACGCCGCCACGAAACTGTCCTGCCCGACGCTCGCGCTCTGGGGCGAGGAATTTGAATCCGGCGGCAAGATGTGGGACTTCCCCGCCATCTGGCGCGAAATCGCCGAAAACCTGACAACCGTGCCCGTGCCGCTCTGCGGCCACCTGCCCCACGAGGAACGGCCTGACGTGGTGAACAAGGCCCTGCTCGATTTCCTCCAGGGTTGGGCCGGCTGACGCCCCCGCCGCTCACGCTCTCGATAACCGAATGATCAAGGTAACTTCATGGACGCCATCCCCACGCTCCGCGCCGATCCCGCCCAGCCGATCGGCACAATCCCAATCACGCTGACCATCAACGGGCAGCGGCGCGCGCTAAGCATTGAACCCTGGACCACGTTGCTCGACCTGCTGCGGGAAGGCGAAAAACTGACCGGCACCAAGAAAGGCTGCGACCACGGCCAGTGCGGCGCCTGCACCGTGCTGATCGACGGCAAGCGCATCAACAGTTGCCTGACGCTCGCGGTGGCGCGCGACGGCGCGGACATCGTCACCATCGAGGGCCTGGGAACCTCCGAAAACCCGCACCCCCTGCAACAGGCGTTCATGGATCACGACGCCTTCCAGTGCGGCTACTGCACGCCCGGCCAGATCTGTTCCGCCCAGGGCCTGATCAACGAAGGCCGCGCCCACACGCGCGACGAGGTGCGCGAACTCATGAGCGGCAATCTCTGCCGCTGCGGCGCCTACCCCAACATCGCCGACGCGGTGCTCGAAGTCCTAGGCCAGGAGGCCGGGCAATGAACCGCTTCGACTACATCCGGGCCGCATCGGTCTCCGAGGCAGTCCAGCAGGGCGCAACGCCCCAGACGTCATACCTCGCCGGCGGCACCAACCTCGTCGACCTGATGAAAGAGAACGTCGAGCGCCCGACAACCCTCATCGACATCAACCGCCTGCCGATCGCCGCCATCGAGGACATCCCTGGCGGCGGCTTGCGCCTGGGCGCGCTCGCCACAAACGCCGACACGGCCTACGACCTGCGCGTCGAGCAGCGCTACCCATTGCTCGCCTCCGCGATCCTGGCCGGCGCCAGCCCCCAGTTGCGCAACGCCGCGACCAATGGCGGCAACCTGAACCAGCGCACCCGCTGCTACTATTTTTACGACGTCGGCACCGCCTGCAACAAGCGCGCCCCCGGCACGGGCTGCGGCGCGATCGGCGGGGTGAACCGCATCCATGCCATCCTGGGCGCCAGCCCAAGCTGCATCGCAACCCATCCGTCCGACATGGCCGTGGCGCTCGCGGCGCTCGGGGCCACCGTGCGGGTGACAGGGCCGGACGGCGAACGCGCCATCCCCTTCGCCGACTACCACCGCCTGCCCGGCGACGACCCCAGCCGCGACAACACGCTGCGGCCGGGCGAACTCGTCACCGCGATCGACCTGCCGGACGAGGGTTTCCCCACCCACTACACCTACCTCAAGCTGCGCGACCGCCTGTCCTACGCCTTCGCCCTCGTCTCGGTCGCCGTCGCCCTGCGCATCGAGGACGGGGCCATCGCCCAGGCCCGCATCGCCTTGGGCGGCGTCGCTCACAAGCCCTGGCGCAAGCCGGAGGCGGAGGCGCTGCTGCAAGGCAAGCCGGCGTCGCCCGAAGTGTTCCTCGCGGCTGCGAACGAACTGCTGGCTGGCGCGGTCGGCCAGGGCGGGAACACCTTCAAGATCGAGCTGGCGCGCAAGGCCATCCTGCGCGCCCTCCGCCAAGCCGCCGACTCCACCCCACAGTCGCAGATTGACAAGCGCGTCGCTTAGGAAACCCCGCCATGAACGTCACAACAAGGATCGGCATCGGCAGCGCCATCAACCGCGTCGATGGCCTCGAAAAAGTCACCGGCCAGGCCAAATACGCGGCGGAGCACGCCCCCGCGAACATGGTCCACGGCGTCGTCGTCTCCTCCACCATCGCCAAGGGCGGCATCACCGCGATCAACGAGGCCGCCGCCCGCTGCGTGCCCGGCGTGGTTGAAATTCTCACGCACCAGAACCGCCCGCACATCGCCTGGCGCGACAGCAACTACGCGGACGAGGTCGCCCCACCCGGCTCGCCCTTCCGCGCCCTCAACGACGCCAAGATCCAGTTCAGCGGCCAGCCCATCGCCGTGGTCCTGGCGGAAACCTTCGAAGCCGCCCGCTACGCCGCCAGCCTGATCGAGGTCGCCTACGACATTGAGCCGCACAACACCGACTTCGAAGCCTCGCTGGCCGAGACGTTCAAGCCGCCCACGACCCCCAGCACCTCCCACCCCCCCACGCCCCGCGGCGACGCCGACGCGGCGCTGGCGGCGGCGGCGGTGGCGACGTCAGCCGAGTACCACCTGGCGACCGAGCACCACAATCCCATGGAGATGCACGCCACGACCGTGGAGTGGGAAGGCGACGGCCGCATCACCGTGCACGACAAGACCCAGGGACCGCAGAACGTCCAGTCCTACATCGCCAACATTTTCGGCTTCTCGCAGAAGAACGTCCGCGTCCTGAACCCCTACGTCGGCGGCGCTTTCGGTTCCGGCCTGCGACCGCAGTACCATGTCTACCTCGCGGTGATGGCGGCCAAGCTGCTGCAACGCTCCGTCAAGCTGGTGCTGACCCGCCAGCAGATGTTCACCCACGTCCACCGCCCCGAGGCCACCCAGACCGTCCGGCTTGGCGCCGACGCGTCCGGCAAGCTGACGGCGATGTCGGTCAGCGCCACCACCGCCACCTCGCGCTTCGAGAACTACATGGAGGACGTCGTCATCTGGGGGTTGATGGGTTACGACTGCCCCAACGCCACCGCCGACTACGCCATCGCGCCAAGCGACACCTACACGCCGGGCGACATGCGCGCGCCGGGGGCGGCCACCGGCATGACGCTGTTCGAGATCGCCATGGACGAGATGGCTTACGCCGCCAAGGTCGACCCTCTCGATTTCCGGCTGATCAACTACTCCGACATCGACGCGATGAACGGCACCCCCTACACCAGCAAGGCGCTGCGCGAGGCGTACCACGAAGGCGCCGCCGCCTTCGGCTGGAAGCAGCGCTCCATGGAGCCGCGCTCGATGCGCGACGGCGCCGAGCTGGTTGGCTGGGGCATGGCCACCGGCATGTGGGACGCCATGTTCTCGAA
>CAXTXZ010000377.1:0-2435 GCA_964248015.1 uncultured Rhodopila sp.
TGGGCCTTCAGGACCGCATCCGCACCGTGCGCACCGTGGCCGGCGGCACCACGCCGCACTGGGACCTGATGAAGATCAACCCGCTGGGCAAAATCCCGACGCTGGAGCTGGCGGATGGCGGTGTGCTGTACGACTCGCCGGTCATTATCGAATATCTTGACACGTTGCATGACGGCCCGAAACTGTTTCCCGCCGCTGGGCCGGCACGGCTGACCGCGCTGCGGCGGCACGCCTTGGGCCAGGGCATGCTGGATGCGGCGCTGGCGCTGCTGGCCGAGGGCTTCCGTCCCCCGGAACGCCAGAGCGAGCCGCACAAGGCGCTTTGGCGCGCCAAGCTTGTGGCGAGCGTGGACGCGCTGGAAACTGAAACCGAGGCTCTGGCGGAAGGTGATTTCACCGTCGGCCATCTGGCAATCGGGGTTGCCCTGGCCTACCTGGATTTTCGCTTCGCCTCGCTGAACTGGCGCGACGGCCATCCGAAGCTGGCCAACTGGCACGAAGCCTTCAATGCTCGGCCTTCGGTGCAAGCGAACATGCCGGTGGATGACCGGTAGTGGACGCACTGGCGCCTGATCGGCAAGGCAGGCCCGGCACAACACGTCGCGGCGGCCTTTTGATCCCCTGTCTCTGCGTTGCGGCGGGCGTGCTTCTGCTCCTGGGTTTGGGCACTTGGCAGGTGTATCGGCTGCAATGGAAGGAAAACATCCTGGCGCAGATTGCCGCCTCGGAGCATGGGCCTGTGCAGCCGCTAGGCATTGATCCCCCTTTATACGCCCGCGTGACGGCCACGGGCCATTTCCGGTATGACTTGGCCGCCCGTTACGGCATCGATGTGCGGGATACCCTGAAAGGCCCCGTCCTTGGCCACTTTCAGATCGTGCCTCTTGAGCGGGAAGGCGCGCCGACGCTTCTGGTCAACCGTGGATGGGTGCCTGAAACCCCAGGCGTCGCGGTTGATAATCCCGAAGGGTTGGTGACGGTTATCGGGTTCGTCCGGCCGGCGACGCCCGCAGGCTGGTTCAGCCCGGCCGATGACACACAAGCGCGACAGTTCTACAGCCTTGATCCGCCGGTGATCTTGAAGGCCTTGGGTATTGCCCAGGCTTTGCCTTTTTCGCTTACGGCGCTTGGGCTGTCCAGGGAAGGTCAGTTTCCCGCACCGGCATCAGCGTTGCCGCAGCCGCCGAACAACCACCTGACCTATGCGATCACGTGGTACAGCCTGGCGGTCGTGTTGGTGGTGATGTTCATCATAAGGCTACGGGCGCGTGATCCCGCCGAGCCACTGGCCCATGCCGAATACTGATCCTACGGCGTGTCGCTCAGGACAACGCCCGACGCGGTCGCCATCGGCACATGGACGGGCATGTTGAAGTTCCAGGGTGTCGTCATGGTTTCACCCGGCGGCGTGGTGGTGAAGCCCGTGGCGTTGAGGAACGCAGCCGTGAAAGCCGCCGCGACGCCAGGGGCGCCGCCAAGGTCGGCGGCGATGTTCCAACCGGCCGGCGGCGTGACCTGCGACAGATTGTCCGTGACCGCATTGCCCCGCCCGATCATTGTGGCCCCGTAAGGATAGAACAGGCGGCAGGACGCGCTGGGGTTGACCAATGCCTGGGACAGCGTGATTTGCACCTGCGTGGTGTTGAGCCGCTTGCAGGCGGTCGCCGTGACGATCGTGCCGGGCGATGCGACTGAACCGCCGTCCATCACCGCCCACCCGGCGCCAGTTGCGGCCAGGGTGGCGGGCACGATCAGGTCGTTGCCGCAGTCGTGTCGCACCGTGACGATCAGCAAGGTGCTGGACTGGCGATAGACATGGCTGACCACGGGTCCGCCCGCGCCGGGAACGCCTGCCGGGATCGTGGTGATCGTGTCGCCGCCCTCCGCCGCCAATATCGCGCGCGCGACCAGGGGTGCCGCCAGCATGCCGAAACGCTGATTGTCCAGGATGTCGCGGTGTTCCGGGTCGCCGCCAGACCAACGCCCGTCGGCCGGAGTGTAGGTCAGCGGCGCACCGCCGACGCAGCGTGGCAGGCTGTCAGCGGTTTGCGGTAGCACCACCGTCACGTTCTGCGTGACATCAGCAGCCATGTCGGCCACCACTTCCCGCTGCATCTGCATGCCGGGATCGTTGCTGCCATAAGGGAACGGGATCGCTGACCACCAGACCTGCGGCAGGCTTGCGACCGAGCGTGACAACATGCCGCGTTCAAGCGACAGAAAGCGCCGCGCGGCAGCCTCATAAGTGGCTTTCTCGCTGTAGAGGCGGGTGCTGTCGTTCTCCGACCAAGGCCACAGGATGACGGCAACGTCGGCGAGGTCGGTGGGATCGACATAGGATTGGAGAAAGGTCTGCACCGCTTGCCCGTCGGCACCCAGGTTCCAGGCAGAGGGATCGCCGCCGTCGCTAGGGCCGTTAAGGAAGGAGCCGTAAA
>CAXTXZ010000377.1:2535-4707 GCA_964248015.1 uncultured Rhodopila sp.
AGGCGGCTTCATGAAACCAGCACTCGGCCCCGCCATTGCCGCCGCCGTCATGCAGGAACAGCAGAGGCGCGCTGAGGGAGGCCGCCAGCGGATTGGGCGCGGCGGTGGCAACCTGCGTCGCGTCGAGCCAGGCATCGACGCCGCTGCCGGGCGTGTTGCGCAGGATCACCGCATGTGAATGCCGGCGCGTCACCGTGCTGCTCAGGGTGGTCTGGCTGGCGCCCGGAAACAGCACGAGCCGGTTGCCGCCCTTGTTGTCCACGGCCAGGACAGGCGTGCCGCCGATGCTGAGCAAGGTGCTGGCCGCGGTGGACGCCTGCCGCCAGTTCGGCCGTGACCAGACAAGGAACAGCGTCCAGGGCGTGGCGGACCCCAGGGACATCGGGGCGCTGGCCAACCCTTGATCCGGGTCCATGACCGGAAGCTGCTGACCCGAGGCCGGCAACGCGGGCGGCACGACCATGTTCAGCCCAAGCCCGCCAAGCAGGCCGTTGAGGCGAGGCGTGGCGACGGGGGGATTGGCGTTGCTGCTCGCGGCATGCCAAACCGTCAAGGACGCGCCCGCGCCGGATTTGTCGGCCACGGCGGTAGCAAGAGACCCGAATGCCTTCAGCGCCGTCCCTGTCGGATCAAGCATGCCGCTCGGCACGCCCGCATCCCACCAGCCGGTGAGGCCACCCGCCGCGGAAAACGGCGAGATGGCTGCCGGAGTGCCGGGCAATGGCGCCGCAAGCATTGGCCTTCCCGGAGCAGCCATGGCGATTTGGTTGTTGGCGCCAACCATGATGACGCTCATGACACGGCGTCCTTTGCAGGAGTGGCGACAAGGATGGCGGCGTGATGGCAAGCGAGCATGCGGCGAACTTCTTTCAGTCCAGATGCGACGGCTTCCGCCGTCAGCGATGTTCGCGCAATGTTCTAACACTGTACGACGATTTACGCAAGAAAAACTAACGTTCTTCAAACAAAATGCTGTTTTTGTTGGCAGTTTTTGCCTGACGGGCTAACTGGGGGTAGTTTGATAGGCAGCCAATGACGTTTTTCTGTTTGATCAAACATTTTTTGTTCCGACCCGATCCTCAGAAGGCCCCGCGTGCGGCTGCGTCAAGCACCGCAGCAAGCCAAAGGAGAATTGGGCATGCAGCATGCCCGACAGGAGCGAGCACAACGTAGCGCTTGCGCAGGCCGGGCCTACGAAAGGGGATAGCAAAGCAGGGTGTGTTCCCGAAGGCCAATTCGGATCACAACGGGTGGGCGCCTGTAGGCTGAGGCGTGGGTGAAGGCAGCCGGCTTCTGGCCTACCTCTTCAGCACCTCGACCATTGTGCTGCCCAGCGCCGCCGGGCTGTCCGCGACATGGATGCCGGCAACCCGCATAGCGTCCATCTTGGCTGCCGCCGTGTCCTTGCCGCCGCTGATCACCGCCCCCGCATGGCCCATCCGCCGGCCCGGAGGCGCCGCCGCGCCCGCGATGAAGCCCACCACCGGCTTCTTCACCTTGCTATGCGCCAGGAAGTCCGCCGCTTCGGTTTCGCTGCTGCCGCCGATCTCGCCGATCATGACGATCTGCTTTGTTTCGGAGTCGGCGAGGAACAGCTCCAGGACCTCAATGAAATCGGTTCCCTTGACCGGATCGCCGCCAATGCCGACACAACTGCTCTGGCCGAGGCCAGCCGCCGTGGTCTGCGCCACGGCCTCGTACGTCAGCGTGCCGGACCGCGAAACGATCCCAACGCTGCCACGGCGATGGATGTGGCCCGGCATGATGCCGATCTTGCAGGCGTCCGGCGTGATGACGCCCGGGCAGTTCGGACCGATCAGCCGCGATCGGGACGCGCTCAGCGCCCGCTTGACGCGCACCATGTCGAGCACCGGAATGCCTTCGGTGATGCAGATGATCAGGGGGAATTCAGCGTCGATCGCCTCCAGGATGGCATCGGCGGCAAACGGCGGCGGCACGTAGATCACGCTGGCGTCGGCGCCGGTTTGCTGGCGGCAGGCCGAGACCGTGTCGAACACCGGCAGGTTCAGGTGTGTCGTGCCGCCTTTGCCGGGCGTGACCCCACCCACCATCTTGGTGCCGTAAGCGATCGCCTGTTCCGAGTGATAGGTGCCCTGTTGCCCGGTGAACCCCTGGCAGATGACCTTGGTGTCGGCGTTGACCAGAACGGCC
>CAXTXZ010000378.1:0-4702 GCA_964248015.1 uncultured Rhodopila sp.
CCACCGGAGCAATAAATCGTTTCTGGATTGCGGATTGAACACTGTCGTGACCGAATACGGTGACAGCGAACGCTTATAAACGACTTGCACGTCCGGGAATATTCTTCCCGGACGTGCAATGCGGGCCACTTAAACAGGATTGGCTGTCAGGCCATCCAACCTTAGACCTTTGGGAGAGGCGTCGTAGTTGACGTTGTCCCAGTCGTGGTCGTGGTTCCGGTCGTGGTCCCCGTAGTGCCGGTTACGGTCTGGCCGCTTGCATCTTTGGTGATCTCGACATCTTCACGACGGACAGTGTCACGGATGGTTTCCGTCCGTTCGGACGCATCCTTGTGGATGACGACTTCTTCCTTGACCCGAGCGGTTTTCGATACGACGGCTTCCTCGGCGGTCTCGGTAACTTCGACGAGCTTGTCCGTGAAGTCGGCGCCGGTCACAGGACGCGAATCAGTCACCGGACGCCGTTCGATGGAGACGGTCTCTTCCCGCAACATAACGCTTTCCTCCACGGGTGTTTCCACAACGTAGCGGCGCACGCGGGTCGTGCCACGGTTGATGGCGCGCTTGCCAACTGCCAAGGACTCTTCAGACAACGAGATCTTCTCGCCGCCGGTCGCGGCCATGCCGCTTGCCGCGGCGCCAGCCGTCGTCGCGGTTGTTGTCGTTGTGCTGCCGTAGGCCGCCGCCCTTTCATCAATGTCGATCGGGTTGTGGCGCTCAAGGATTTCCATCGTATGGGTCAGGTACTGTTCCGGCGTCTTCACGGTCACGACAGTTGATCCACCGGCAAGGCTGCGATCATAAACCGTTGTGTCATGCTCGTGTTCCGGCTCTCCCCCAAACAGGCTTGACCAGAAGCCTTGCTCCTTGGGGGCCGCGGCCGTCGTGCTGGTCGAGCTGGAGCTCATGCTCTGCCCTGAGTGCTGGCTGATGGCGCTTGAGGGCACGCCTGCCGCTTCCAGATCACGCACTGCGAGCGCCGCATGCTCGGCGGTGTCATACACGGCAACTATGGTTTCGTCCGTCATGGATTACGCTTCCTTTACGCTTTGGGGTTTTGGAATAGGCGCGAGTTCCGGCGGTAGGCTATTGCCATGCCTGATGCTCCCGTGCATGCCGGGGTCAGTTCGGTCTATCACGACCTGCTGGTCCCGCAGCGTGACCATTTCGCGATGCCGTTCAGTTGTTCTTACGCGATGCAAATGGATCTCTTCCTTTAGCATCAAACGACGCTCAATAAAAAGAGTTTCTTCGACAACAGAGATGATTGTCGTGTCGCCTTCCTCCCGCACCGGTGGATGAGCATCAACAGGGCGGCCAATGGCGATACGCTCGATTTCAACTTTTTCCTGGGCAAGGGCCTCGTCAACAAGGTGGTCATGGCTCACCGTATGAACCTGCACTCGAACATTTCGTTCGACTTTCCGGCGCTCAACCGAAAAATCCTCGGTCAGCAAGGGGATTACAACCTCTGTGGCGTCTGACGGCGGGAGTATCGTCATGAGGTAAACCTAATCCATTCGCATGTAAGGGGCTTGGACACAGGGTTCCTTGCCGTGAAGGTTGATCAGGGATGTTGCTGCCTGCGGTATATAGGGAGCGTTGCGTGGCATCCGTCATCACGCCATCGAGAGCATGGATGCCGAGAGCCTACATGCCTTTTAAGAGAACCATGATCTGCCAAACAGCGGCTAGTCGGTGAACGGACGGAAACCGCACAACCCTCGTCAGGAGGTTGCGGCTCATTCACCTGATCCTGTTCGCCGCCTCTTCCGTCATGGTGCATCAGGAAACTTGCCTGCCATTAAATTGCGGATGCCTACTTTTGTTGCGGGAAGCCATTTCATGAATTTGTAGTTCCTTACGGGACCAAGCAATTCATTTTGCTCTCCATTCTTTTGCCAAGCCTTGGCTGTTAAAAACACCAAGGCCCGCGCCCTGCTGCACGGCTGAGCGCCATTCCAGGCCGATAAGCTAAATGTCCTGCCTGAATCCGCCGGGATCACCATGCTTGGGTCAAGGCGCCTCAGCGGCAATGTCCTTCCTGTCTGCGGCGCTGGAATGCCGCATCGACAAAGGAGCTTATTGATCATTCCGCCAGGACGGTGTTCGAGTTGTGGGCATTGATACTGTCGCAGCCAGGACAGGTAGTGGCACATGCCTGTTCGGCAACTGGCACTTTGACCAGGATCATCCTGCCGCCGCCATAACCAGCAAATGACGTCCTCCGGCAGCTTGGCCGGAAACACCAATCGGGTGGATTGCCGCACGGTCTTACGCGCTCTACTTGATGCATCTGACAATACGCTGACGGATTTGGTGGAACGGCAGGTTTTCGATCCAGGGCAAATGTCACCGATTGGCTGCGCGGCCTTGGCAATCCTGCTGCCCCTTCCCCTGGCGAAATTGTCATACCGGTTGCTTGAGATGCCCATCTTGCGTCGCCGCCCGCCGCCCGCCGCAGCAGCGGTTGACGCAAAGGATGGCCACTGAATGCCTGCCGCGCCCTCAAGCGGGCCTGCCGCCGCCTGATCGGGCGCGTCCTGCGCTGCGTGTTGCCGACAGCGACGAAGCGCAAGAACCTGTCAGGCAATCTTAGCCAAAAAATGATGTTCGTCCCGGCTGCCGGTAAATCCCCATGGCGCTCGCCGCTACCGACTGAGTTCCCGCGTCATGTCGTCAATGCCGTTGACCGTCAGCGGATACATCCGACCCTCCATCAGATCGTTGATCATGTTGATGGACCTCACGTGCCCCCAGCTTTGTTTCGGGGTTGGGTTTAGCCAGGCCGCGCGACGGTAATGCGATGACAGCCGCTCCAACCATGCCACGCCCGGTTCGTCGTTGTAGTGCTCAACCGAACCGCCAAGCATGGTGATCTCATACGGGCTCATCGCGGCATCGCCAACGATAATGAGCTTGTAGTCAGGGCCATAGGTGCGCAGGACCTGCGCGGTGGGGGTGGCCTCTTCGCGCCGGCGCCGGTTCGACTTCCAGACCCTCTCGTAAGGGAAGTTGTGGAAGTAGTAATACTCAAGATGCTTGAACTCGCTGCGCGCGGCCGAGAACAGCTCCTCGGTCAGCTTGACATGGTCGTCCATCGAGCCGCCCACATCCAGGAACAGCAGCACCTTCACCGTGTTGTGCCGCTCCGGCACCATCTTCAGGTCCAGGCTGCCGGCGTTCTTGGCGGTTGACCGGATCGTGTCCGGCAGGTCCAGTTCCGTCGCCGCGCCCTGGCGCGCGAACCGGCGCAGCCGCCGCAGCGCCAACTTCATGCCGCGCGTGCCAAGCTCAACCGTGTCATCCAGGTCCTTGAAGTCGCGCCGGTCCCACACCTTCACCGCGCGCCGGTGGCGCGACTCATCCTGGCCGATGCGCACGCCCTCAGGATTGTAGCCGTAAGCGCCAAACGGCGACGTGCCAGCGGTGCCGATCCATTTCGAGCCGCCCTGGTGCCGCCCCTTCTGCTCCGCCAGCAACTCCTTCAGCCGGTTCATGAGGGCGTCAAACCCGCCAAGCGACTGGATTTTCTCCATTTCTTCCGGCGACAGCAGCTTTTCAGCAAGCTTGCGCAGCCATTCCTCCGGCAATTCCTCGGCCTTGACACCATCCGGCGGTTCCAAGCCCTTGAAGCAATGGGCGAAAACCCGGTCGAACTTGTCCAGGTGCCGCTCGTCCTTCACCAGCGTCGCCCGCGCCAGATAGTAGAAATCCTCGATGCTGTACTCCGCGACACCGGCCTGCATCGCCGCCATCAGCGTCAGGTGTTCCGTAATGGAAGCGGGCAGCCCGGCGGCGCGCAAACCCTGGATCAAATGCGAGAACATCAGCCCCCCCGGCGCGACAGGAACGCCAGGCGCTCGAACAAATGCACATCCTGCTCGTTTTTCAACAGCGCCCCGTAGAGCGGCGGGATGACCACCTGCTTCTCGTTGGACCGCAGCGCCTCGACCGACATGTCCTCGGCCATCAGCAGCTTCAGCCAGTCCAGCAGTTCCGAAGTGGCGGGCTTCTTCTTCAGGCCCGGCACGTCGCGCACCTGGAAGAAGACGTTCAGCGCCTCCCTCGCCAGGTCCTTGCGGATGTCGGGGTAATGCGCCTGGACGATGCGGTCCATCGTTTCGCGGTCAGGAAAGCGGATGTAGTGGAAAAAGCAGCGCCGCAGGAAGGCGTCTGGCAGTTCCTTCTCGTTGTTCGAGGTGATGATGACAACCGGACGATGCTTCGCCGCCACCGTCTTGCGCGTCTCGTAGACAAAGAACTGCATCCGGTCGAGTTCCAGCAGCAGGTCGTTGGGGAACTCGATATCCGCTTTATCGACCTCATCGATCAGCACGACCACCTGCTCGTCTGCCTCGAACGCGTCCCACAATTTGCCGCGAACGATGTAGTTGCCGATGTCATGCACGCGGGCATCGCCCAGTTGCCCGTCCCGCAGGCGGGAAACAGCGTCATACTCATACAACCCCTGTTGCGCCTTGGTCGTTGACTTGACGTGCCACTCGATCAGCGGCCGCCCAAGCGAGGCGGCGACTTCGTGGGCAAGGACGGTCTTGCCTGTGCCGGGTTCGCCCTTCACCAACAACGGGCGCTGCAAGGTGACGGCGGCATTGACCGCGACCTCCAGATCACGTGACGCAATGTAGTTGCTGGTGCTCTTGAATCCGGCCACACGGGTAATCCTTACGCTGTTCAGAGG
>CAXTXZ010000379.1:0-4701 GCA_964248015.1 uncultured Rhodopila sp.
CGCAGGCGGCCGCAGACCGAGGCGGCCAGGCCAGGGCCGATCTGCGCCACGCGAAACCCTTGCAGCACCGTCATCGCGTTCCTCCTGTCCCGCCGCCGAGGCCTGCCGCAGCGTAGCGTCCAATGGACATTTGCCAAACATGGGTTATGGGAATGCTTCCTGATCGGGAGCCTTGCCATGCTTGGACTGATGCAGAACCGCCCGCTGCTTGTCTCGACGCTGGTTGATTACGCCGCGACGTGCCATGGCGACCGGGAGATCGTCTCGCGCGATGCGGGCGGCGCGATCCACCGCACGACCTATGCAACGATCGCGGGACGCGCCCGACGGCTGGCCAATGCCTTGCAGGCGCTGGGTGTGGGGGCGGGGCAGGCGGTCGCGACGCTGGCCTGGAACGGCTTTCGGCATCTTGAGCTTTACTATGGCGTAACAAGCAGCGGGCGCGTCCTGCACACGGTCAATCCCCGGCTGTTCCCTGAGCAGATCCAGTACATCATCAACCATGCCGAGGACGCCTTTGTGTTCTTCGACCCGGCGTTCGCGCCGCTGGTCGAGCAGTTGGCGCCGCGCCTGCCGCTTGTCCGGGGCTGGATCGCCTTGTGCGACGCCGCCGACAGGCCCGACG
The DNA here is from genome assembly GCA_964248015.1 of uncultured Rhodopila sp. Classification (GTDB taxonomy): domain Bacteria; phylum Pseudomonadota; class Alphaproteobacteria; order Acetobacterales; family Acetobacteraceae; genus Rhodopila. The sequence continues at coordinate 626 of CAXTXZ010000379.1, forward strand.
TGAAGGTTGACGGGCTGCTGTGCTATGAAGACATCATGGACGACGCCGCCGCTGGTTATGACTGGCCGGTGTTCGACGAAAACACCGCCGCGACGCTGTGCTACACGTCCGGCACGACCGGCAATCCCAAAGGCGTGCTGTACAGCCATCGGTCCGCCGTGCTGCATGCGTTGGGCGCCTGCACGGCCGATTCATTCGGTTTTTCCGCACGCGACACGATCCTCGTGGTGGTGCCGCTGTTCCACGCGAACGCCTGGAGCGTGCCGTTCGCCGCCGCCTTGTGCGGCGCGAAGCTGGTGCTGCCGGGGCCTCGGCTTGATCCTGAAAGCCTTTATGGGCTGCTGGAGCAGGAGGGATGCACAGTGGCGGGGGGCATCCCGACGGTCTGGCTTAATTTCCTGGCCTGGCTGGAGCCGCGGCGGGGCCAGCTTGACTTGTCACGACTGAAACTGAAACGAGTTTTCGCCGGCGGCACCGCGCCGCCTCGGGCGATGATCGAGAAGTTCCGCGACCTGCTGGGCGTGTTCCTGCTGCATGCGTGGGGGATGACGGAAACCAGCCCGATCGTCGCGATCAGTTCGCCCCTGGCCAAGCATGACGGCCTGGCGCCGGACAGGCTGGTCGATATGCAGGTCAAGCAGGGACGCCAGATGTATGGCGTGGAGCTGAAGCTGGCCGATGCCGACGGCCGGGCTCTGCCGCATGACGGGCAGTCGGTTGGCGAGTTGAAGGTGCGCGGCAACTGGGTGATCTCGGGTTACTTCAAGAACGAGGGCGGGCAGGTGGTCGATCCGGAGGGCTGGCTCAGCACCGGCGACGTGGCGACGATCGACGCCGATGGGTATGTGCAACTGACCGACCGGCTGAAGGACATCATCAAGTCGGGCGGCGAGTGGATTTCGTCGATCGATATCGAGAACCATGCGGTCGCGCATCCTGACGTGCACGAGGCGGCGGTGATCGCGGTGCATCATCCGGTGTGGCAGGAGCGTCCGCTGCTGCTGGTGCAGCCGAAGCCCGGACATGACCTGACCAGGGAGGCGGTGCTGGATTTCCTGTCGTCGCGGATCGTCAAGTGGTGGATGCCGGACGATGTGGTGTTCGTTGACAGCCTGCCGCATACCGCGACGGGCAAGCTGCTGAAATCCGAACTGCGGGCGCGGTATCATGGGCATTTGGCGGTTGGCGGCGCCTAGAGAGGGGCAAGGTTGCAGGGCAGCCTGATGACGCCTCTCGTGCCAGTCGGCGTTTGCACTGACCGCTCACGAGGGTCCTCATTTCCGCATCGATCGAAGTCAATGGTCATGGTTAGGATTCCAGCCGTCCCCCCGACTTGCTGGCCGGAGGCGCGCGCCTATTCGGCCCAGCCAGCGACATCATGGCCACCGAAAATCATGCGACGGATCTCTGGTGCCGCCAATGCTGAGCTGAACCCAAGCGCTGGCGCGCTGGCCTTGTTAAGCCTGGCCATCTGGTCGTCACTCAATCGAACCCCGGCCGCGGCAATGTTCCCCTCAAGCTGAGGCACCTTGCTCGCCCCGATTATGGTGGAGGTGATGCCAGGACGCGCCATCGCCCAAGCCAGTGCGACCTGTGCCGCCGAAAAGCCGGTTTCCGCGGCCATGACTTTGACCACATCCAAAATTTTCCAGTTTCGATCGACAAACTTGCTGTTTCCAAATGGGTTCGCGCCGCTCAAGCGCCCGGTGTTGCTGGTATCCTGGCGATTGTATTTTCCGGTGAGGAAACCACCCGCAAGCGGACTCCATGACATGACACCCATGCCGACATTGAGCGCCGCCGGCACGTGCTCGCTTTCGACGTCGCGAGCAACCAGCGAATATTCGACCTGCATGGCGATAGGACCTGGAATGTGCCGTTCCGCGGCGATCGTTGCCGCTTTCACTGCTAGCCACGCGGGCATGTCCGACAGTCCGTAATAGCGAATCTTGCCAGCTCGCACGAGGTTGCCTAAAGTCTCCACGATCTCCTCAACTGGCGTGACGCCGTCCCAAATGTGCATCCAGTACAGGTCAATATAATCCGTACCGAGCCGCTTGAGCGACGCATGCAGCGCTCGATGGATGTTCTTGGCCCCGGCGCCGCCGGCATTGGGATTGCCACTGCCTGATTGGGTCGCAGCAAGGGGGCTGGCCGAACCGTTGAAGGCGAACTTCGTCGCGAGCACGATCTCATCACGCGAGTTGGTGTCCTTGATAAAGCGGCCCAGCAATTCCTCGCTGGCTCCCCCCGAGTAAATGTCGGCCGTGTCGATGAAATTGCCTCCCGCGGCGCGGTAGGCGTCAAAGATCGCCCGCGATGCTTGATCGTCGGCATTCCACCCGCCTGGGCCAAAGGTCATCGTGCCAAGAGCAAGCGGGCTTACGACCAGACCCGAGCGGCCAAGCGTGCGAAACATGGTGAGAGAGGTCATTTTAACTTTCATAGCGTTCGATATGGAACTCATGCTAGAGTGAGGGGGCCAAGTCAATAAATTAATTAGTGATCGCTATGGAATTACCTGAACCCACAGTGCGCAAGGTTGGCCGCCCGCTTTCGTTTGACAGGGATGCCGCCCTCGAAGCCGCGATGCTGGCATTCTGGCGTTACGGCTATGAAACCACCTCCATCGCCGACCTGACGGCGGCGATGGGCGTGACCGCGCCCAGCCTTTACGCCGCGTTCGGCCACAAGAAGCAGTTGTTTTTGGAAGCAATGCGCCGTTATGCCGGCGACCCAAATATCATGGCAAGGGCGATCGACGATGCGGCAACTGCCCGAGATGCCGCCCGTGACATGCTAATCAGCGCTGCGACCGCCTACACCGGTGAGACGACGCCGAGAGGATGCCTGCTGGCTAGCGCGACGGCGAGCGGGTCCACTGCATCGGCCGACGTTCAACACGCGGTCGCTGAAATAAGACGAGGCATAAACGACCGTCTTCATGCACGGATCATGCGCGACATTGCGAAAGGCGCATTGCCACCGGGCACGCAAGCCGCGGCGCTTTCGGGATTGGTTTTGGCAGTAATCCAAGGCATGTCCGTACTGGCTCGCGATGGCGCGTCGCGCGCATCCCTGCATGGCATCGTGGAAGCTGCGATAAGCGCGTGGCCGGATGCAGGGACATCGGACGAGGCCGCTGCGTGATTCTCGATTTCGCGCGCCGCCACCCGCCAACCCCAACGTGCCACCAGGCAGCGCAAGTGCCGCCTGGCGCCACTCAAGGCCATGCCTGCTTGGCAGCGCCGCAAAAAGCCATGTGCACGAACGTCTTTGTCCCAGTGACAACCGCGCAATCCGCGATCACCAATTTGTCCACGAGCCGGTGCCCGACCTTGTTCATGCAGCGCGGTCTTCCAGTGTTGAAAGCGGGTTGGCGTAATGCGCCGGTCCTGGGCGCAGCCGCGCGATGATGGCGACAGGGCCGCCGCCGTCGGGGCCTTGGTGTTCCGCGCCGCCTGAGACGAACAGGTCGGTGCGGCCGGTGACGCCGGCCAGCACGCCGCCGACCAGGGCGCGGGCATGGCGGGTGGCGTTGATGTCGCTGTCGTCCAGCATGATGTGCCGCGCGCCTCGGATCAGGCCGGTGGAGGCTGGGTCTGCCTTGGCCAGGACGGCGAGCAGGTCGGCGCGGGCGGCCTCGTCCAGTTGGCCGGAAGGGGGCAGGCCGGCATCGCTTAATGCGCCGATGACGGCGGGGAGGTCGATCGCGTCTTGCATGACGCGGTGGGCGATGACCGCGTCGCTGGCCCAGGCGTCGCTGTTGCCGAGAACGATGACCTCGTTGTTCAGCAGCTCGATCCCGGCCGACGCGCTGGCCCGGCCGGACCATAGGTCGAGGCGGCGGCAGACCATGCCGTCGTCCAGGGCCTGCCCGGACAGCTCGTTCAGGGCGAGCGCCACGCCCAGGGCCGAAGCGCCGCGCGAGTAGCCCATCGACTGGTAGGTGTCGGCGGTGACCACGGCCTGGCCGCGCGCGGCGGCGGCCCCCGCGCGTTCGCCGGTGAGCAGGGGGCATTTCACCTGCACGTAGTGGACGTCGTCGGCGTGGGCGATGCCGGCCTGCGCCATGG
>CAXTXZ010000380.1:0-4699 GCA_964248015.1 uncultured Rhodopila sp.
CCAGCACAGCAACGCGGCCGATTTAACAAGGCCCATCCACCACCAGCGCCGGCGCCGATCGTCCGTCAGCACGGCGCTGACGCGCCCGGTCATCGAGCCGATCGTTTCGCCTGGATCGACGACCGGGAACCGGTCCGCCGGCACGTCGCTCACGCCAATGCCCTCATGCCTGGACATCCGGGTTGGGGTTGGTGATGCGCGCCTCGAACGTCAGCCGGGGATGGGTGTTCTGGTCCGCCAGAAGCGCGTAGTCCAGCGGGCTTCGCTTGCGTTGCGCGACGTCGCTTTCCGGGTCGTTGATGTTGCCGAAGGCAAAGACGTTGGTGGGGCAAGCGGCCTGACAGGCCGTCACAACCTGTTCGGGCTGGCCGTCGCGGTCGTGCGCGCCCCGCGCCTGCGCAATGCGCTGCACGCAGAAGGTGCATTTCTCCATGACGCCCCGGCTGCGCACGGTGACGTCCGGGTTGCGCGCGATGGGCGGGCGATGCTCCTCCGCCGCCCATGCGCCGAAATTGAACCGCCGCACCTTGTAGGGGCAGTTGTTGGAACAGAAGCGGGTGCCGATGCAGCGATTGTAAACCTGCAAGTTCAAACCCTCGCTGTCGTGGATGGACGCCTCAACCGGGCAGACCGGCTCGCAGGGCGCGTCCTCGCAATGCATGCACAGCATCGGTTGCAGGTAACTCTCCGGCCGTTCGGCGGTCCCTTCGTAGTAACGGTCTATCCGCAGCCAGTGCATCTCGCGCCCGAGGAGCACCTGCTCCTTGCCGACGACCGGCACGTTGTTTTCCGCCTGGCAAGCAACCACGCACGCGTTGCAGCCGATGCATGCGCCAAGGTTGACGCTCATGCCCCAGGCGACGCCCTCGGGCTGTGGCTGATGATAGATCGATGGTTCGGGGCCGGAATCGCGCAGGAAGTCCGGCTTGGCCATGAACTCCGCCAATGTGCCGTGACGCACCACCGCCTCCACCGCTTCACGCCCGACCTCCAGCATGTTGTGGTGATCGGTGCTGGCGACGGGGATGCGCTTGCCGGTCTTGCGCAGCACCGGGATTCCGGTTTCGCCCCGCAAATCGGTGACGTCCACACCGACCCCGTTTCCCACCGCCCCAGCCGCCGTGCGACCACCTCCCAGCCAGACCGCCACGCAATCCTCGGCTTGCCCCGGCACCATCCAGATCGGCACCCGTATGCGTGAGGCGCCGATTTCCAGCACCACCTCGTCGCCATTCTCAAGATCCATCCGCCGGGCCGCGGCCGGGGCTATCAGCAGGGGATTGTCCCATGCCACCTTGGTTAAGGGGCGTGGCAATTCCTGGAGCCACGGGTTGTTGGCGTGACGCCCATCCCCTAAGTTCGGATCAGGCTTGATCAGCAGTGTCAGGTCACGCTCGGCCGGCGCTGCCAGCGTTGGCGCGTGGCCAATGGAAAGCGGCTTCGTCCGCACGACACCGCTTGCGGTGCCCGGAACCACCCCGTTTGCCAGGGCGTCCTGCCATCCATCGTCATCGAGCCGGTCGCGCCAAGCCTGCCGCACCACGTCAAGGCTGCCAGACGTCCCGCCATGCTCGAGCAGAGCCAGCAGTTCCAGCGCATCGTGGCCGCCATGAAGAGGCAGGGCTTGCGGTTGCTGGATGCTGACCGTGCCATCATGGGCGCGGGTGTCGCCCCATGCCTCGAACAGATGGGTATGCGGGACGTGCCATGTGGCCAGCCCTGCCGTTTCATCGGGGGCGGCGGCGCTGTACACGCTGAACGGCACCCGGCGGATGGCTTCGCGGAAACCGCGCGCGGCGTAAACCGGGTTGCCACCCAAGATCAGCAGAGTTTCGACCCGGCCAGCCCGCATGTCGTCCAGCAAGGCAGCCATGCTCGCCGCCTCGTTTTCCGGCCGGTGGGCCACGGGCTCGATCAGGTCGAAGGTGGTGCCACGGCTCCCGAGGCGCTCGTTGACCTGGTGCAGCAGGGCGTGTGCTTCCGCCGGCAGATCCGGTCCGGCGTGAACCAGCGCGCGCGGTCCGGCGGCGCGCAAATCCGCCACCGCCGCTTCCAGCCAATGCGGCGCGTCCAGAGGCAACGTGCCCCCCAGGATGGCGCCAGCCAGCGCCGTTACGATGGCATGCATTTCACGTGGTCCGGCGACGAAGCGGTGATCGCCCGCAACTCCGATCAAGCTTGGCATGGCTTCGGCGGCGTAAACGCGGCTCATTTTGCCGCGCGCCGGATTGCGGCGGGACGCAAAATCACGCGCGTGACGCAGATAACCGGGCGCTCCGCTGATCAGGTCGCTGTCCAGGGCCAGCACCGTGTCGGCGGCAGCGACATGGGGCACGAGGTCCAGCGCCCGCCCATAAGCCAGCTCGATCCCGCGGGTCACGGCATCGCGCCCAACCGACTCCCATTGATGCCAGCGCGCCTTCGGGTAGCGGCCCAGCAGCCGGTCAATCGATGCGCCCAATGTCGGGGAAACCACGCGGCCGGTCAGGATTCGCAAGCCCGCGCCCTGCGTCGCGCCCAGCTTTTCCCGCTGGCCTAGGCAGGCGGTCGCCAAGGCCTGCCACGTCGAGATGTCGCCCCGATTCATCACGCCAGCGGCACGGTCCGGATCATAGAAGTCCAGGATCAACGCCTGGCCATGGATGCTGGTGGCGCCGAGGCTGGCGGGATGCGCGGGATTGCCTTCGACCTTGATCGGCCGCCCCATGTCATGGGTCACAACAATGCCGGACGCGGCGCCGCCATCGACAAAAGCGGTGGCGTAACGGTTGGGCAGGCCCGGCACGATGTTCGATGCCTGGTTCACCGCCGGCACGTAATGTCCGTCCGGCGTGCTGGGATCGCATCCGGCAAGGCCGCCAAGCGCGATGCTCGCGGCCATCAGCCGCAGCACGCGCCGCCGGCTTTCCGGCTGGGACAACATGCCGGCAAGGGCGGGAAACTCGCGCGCCATCAACTCCGCGTCCTCGAGCCGTCCTCGCCATTGCCGAGCCGGCGTCTTCATCGATGGCATATGGAGCAATCCGTCAAGGACCGGTTGGGAACGCCGTAATGCGCCGCCAGCGCCTGGGGCGAAGGCGTATCGGCGGTGCGCTTCCATTGCGTGTCGTAGATCGCGTTTTCCGGGCGCAGTTGCGGCGCCGGATCGCGATGGCAGTTCAGGCAGAACTGCATGGTCAGCGAGGCCGCCTTGTAGGTCAGCGGCATCTGGTCCACCGGGCCGTGGCAGGACGAGCAGCCAACTCCCTTCGCAACATGGATCGAGTGATCGAAGTAGACGTAGTCGGGCAGGTTGTTGACGCGGGCCCAGACGATCGGCTTGTCCTCGGCGAGGCTTTGCCGCACCGGCGCCAGAACGTCGGCATTCGTCCAGATCTGGGAATGGCAGGTCATGCACGTCCAGGTCGGCGGCAGGCCGGCACGGGACGACACCTCCACCGCGCTGTGGCAAAAACGGCAGTCGATCCCCAGGCCGGCGACGTGATGCTGATGGCTGAACGGCACCGGCTGGTCAAAATGAAAGCCGACCTGGCGCGCCCAGTCGGTTCGCGGCGCCAGCCACCACCAGCCAACGGCCGCCGAGAACAGCAAGCCCGCGGCCAGCAGCGTCGCCCGCCCGATCAGCGTCGCCTTCGGGGTGAAAACTGCCGCCATTGGCGAGCCAGGTCCTTCCGCAACTGCACGTCCTAAGCACTAACTTCCTGTCTCCATCAAGATCGCCGGGGATAAAAAAGGCTTTACGGCCGCTTTCACGAATCATCTTGCAGGACGCATGCTAAGGCCAAAAGTCGGAGATCTTCATGCTTCTCGTGTTTGGGGCAATCAGCATCGATTTTGTTTTCCCGGTTCGGTCCCTCCCAAAAGCTGGCGACACTGTATGGAGCGAGACAGGTCGCATGGAGCCAGGCGGCAAGGGATCGAACCAGGCCATCGCGGCCGCGCGGGATGGCGCGGGCGTGACCCTGGTGGGCGCCGTGGGGAACGACATGCTGGCGGATTCCGCGCTGGCCGGACTCAGGAAGGCAGGCGTCAACCTGAGCGGCATCAGCAGATCAAACGCCAGCACCGGTCGCAGCGCGATCTGTGTTGAGCCCAATGGCCACACGCTTGTCGCGGTCGACGCGGGAGCGAACCGGCTCGCGCGCGCCGGCCAGGTCAGCGACTCGCTCTTGGGGCCCCGGACGACCCTGCTGCTGCAAATGGAAACCGACCCCGCGGAAAACGCGATCCTGATCAGGCGGGCCCGTCGTCTTGGCGCCCGGATCATCCTCAACCTGTCGCCGCACCGGATCATCGACATCGATGCGCTCCGGGCGGTTGACCTGTTGATCGGCAACAGCGCCGAGCTTGCTTGGGCGGGCGAACACCTTGGCACTGGCAACAACCCGGCTTCGCTGCATGCGGCGCTCGGCGTCGCCACCGTGCGAATGATGGGGGTGCAGGGCGCCGAAGCCATGTCCGACGACGGCTTCCTGAGCATGCAGGCCTTGCCGGTCGACATGCGCGACACGACCGGCGCGGCGGATTGCTTCACGGGCATATTCGCCGGAGCCGTTGCCCGGGGCGCGGAGCTTGGGCAGGCGCTTCGCAGGGCCGCGGTCGCCGCGGGCCTGTCGGCAACGCGGGTTGGCGCTCAAGGCAGCATGCCGTCGGCTGCTGAAATCGATTCCGCCCTGCGCCACGCTCCGCAACCTACCAG
>CAXTXZ010000381.1:0-4673 GCA_964248015.1 uncultured Rhodopila sp.
GGCGTGAACCGCCTATCCCAGTAAAGCCAAACCGGTATCGCTTGGCGCAGTCAGGGCGATAACGGTTTGGCCACGCCGCGCGCCCCTGGCATTTTGCCGCACTACAATTGTGCTGACATATTTTGTAGCGACAGAGTTCTTGACCTATCTCTCCATCGTAGCGTTATGCTGCATTGCAGCAATCTGGAGGCGCCATCATGGCAACTGTTTATCATGAATCCGTGACCGAAGGGGGCTTCCAGCCCACGCAAGGCTTCGCGCACTGGTTTTCCCGGTTCGCCGCCTCATGGGCCACGCATCGGCGTCGGGCGCGGGAAATGCAGGAACTCGCACGGTTCTCGGATCGGGATCTGTGGGATGTCGGCCTGAGTCGCTCCGACCTGATGGGGCTGGAAAAGGGCAGCTACCGGCGCGACTGAGAACGGCGATCAGAAGGAATCCTCGGGCGGAATATCAGCTTCGGTAATGCCGGCAGCTAAAAGGAATGGCATGATGCGCGCGGACCTGTCGCAGGCTCAGACCGTTGCGTGGGAGCGGCTGGCCGATGCTGGGGCATGGTGGACCGGAGCGGCGCGTATCGCCATTGCCGCCGAGTCGCGTCATGCCCTTTCCTGTCGGCTCTGCCGCACGCGCGCAACCGCCCTGTCCCCTTTCTTGCACGCCGGCGCCCATGGTCGGCTTCAGTCAGGGTTATCCGACGCGGCGATAGAGGCTGTTCACCGCATCAGGACCGACTCCGGACGCCTGGGGAAAGCTTGGTTCCTGCGATTGCGCGAAGCCGGGCTGACGGAGGAGGCGTATGTCGAACTCGTCTCCGTCGTTGCGGTCGTGACGGCGATTGACACCTTCCGGCGAGCGGCTGGCTTGCCGGCGCTCAACCTTCCCACGGCGCGGCCCGGAGCGCCCTCGCAGCGGCGGCCATCCGGCGCTCGGCCAGGATTGGGCTGGGTGGCCACGCTGGCGCCGCAGGACCGGTCTTCCGATGATGCCGACCTGTATGGCGATGATCCGGGTCCCAGGCGCCGGCCGGGCGCCAATATCCAACAGGCGCTCAGTCTGGTGCCGGAGGCCATGATCCATTGGTGGGACCTGCTGGAGACGATGTACCAGACATCCCGGCAGATGCGCGATTTCGGCACGGAATACCGGGCGATCAGCCACGCCCAGATAGAACTGCTGGCGGCGCGTGTCGCCGTGCTGAACCGATGTGAGTATTGAACCGTCAGCCATCTGGCCTTGCTCCGTGCGAGTGGCCATCACCAGCGACAAGAATACGGCCTCTCGGGCGTGATGGACGGGTCCGCCGCAACCGGGCTTGCCGAAGGCGAGGCTTTGATGGCCTTCGCGGAGGCGGCGCTGCGCGGGGATGCTGCCGCTCTGCGGACGGCTCGGGCTGCGGTGGTGTGGTTGGTCGGGGCTGCCGGGATGGTTGCCGCGGCAGCGGTCATCGGAGGATTCGACGGGATTACCCGGATTGCTGACGCGACCGGGATTCCGCTGGAGCAAGCGAAAGCCGAGGCGGCGGACTTCATTGAGCCGTTGGGGATAGCGCAGTACCGGGCCGACAAGGTTTGATGCTCAAGCCACCAAGCGTGGTGACGGATGGCGCCTGCTCGCCCAAACAATGAACTAAACCATTGTCGGGCTTTGCAGTCAGCCCGGCAGTGGTTTAGCGAAATCGGATCGGTGGCTCAGCGGACCGGACTGGTTTCAACAGGCCCGTTCAGGCCAGGTCCACGGCGTGCCGTGTCAGGTCCACGAGCTTGCAGTGACGCAGCGCGCCTTCCTCGGTGGAATGCAGGACAACCCGCGGCGCGGCCTCGGCTTCCAACGCTTCCTGCCAGCGCGGCGCGCACAGGCACCAGCGGTCGCCCGGCTTCAACCCCGCGAAGCCGAATTCAGGCCGAGGCGTCGAAAGATCGTTCCCGGCTGCCTTGCTGAAGGCCAGGAACTCGGCCGTCATCACCGCGCATACGGTGTGGCTGCCGAGATCCTCGGGGCTGGTTTCGCAGCAGCCATTGCGGAAGAAACCGGTCATAGGATCGTTGGAACAGACGCCAATGGGGCCGCCGAGCACGTTGCGGGACGGGCGGCGGCCCGGGCGGCGGCCGGATTCGTCAAATGGCATGGGGAACCTCGGCTTTTACCATTTTGTTTACCAATACAAGCGACAGTGCGATCATGTCCAAGCGTATTCAATCCGCCACGATGGCGATAGCCAACACCTTCGCGTTCTCCGGCATCGAGGCGGTGTCGGTGGAGGTCCAGGTGCAACTGGCGCCCGGCACGCCGGGGCTGCTGCTGGTGGGCTTGCCAGACAAGGCGGTGGGTGAGGCGCGTGAACGGGTGCGTGGCGCGTTCGCCGCGATGGGGTTGTCGCTGCCGCCGAAGCGCGTGCTGATCAACCTGAAGCCCGCAGACCTGTTGAAGGAAGGCTCTCATTTCGACCTGCCGCTGGCGCTTGGGCTGCTGGCCGCGATGGGGGTGCTGCCGCGTGAGGAGATTGCCGGCTACGCCTCGTTGGGGGAGTTGTCGCTGGACGGCAGCCTGATCACCGTGGCGGGCGTGCTGCCGGCGGCGATTGGCGCCTCGGCGCGCGATCTTGGCCTGATCTGCCCGGCCGGGCAGGGTGGCGAAGCGGCCTGGGCCGGCCGGATCGAGGTTCTGGCGGCGCCCGACCTCCTCAGCCTGATCAACCATTTCCGCGGCGCCCAGGTGCTGACGCCGCCTGCCACCGCCGGGGTCGCCGGCGGGGCGGCCTGTCCCGACATGCTCGACGTCAAAGGCATGGAAACCGCGCGGCGGGCGCTGGAGGTCGCCGCGGCGGGCGGGCACAACCTGCTGCTGATGGGGCCGCCGGGCGCCGGGAAGTCGATGCTCGCGGCGCGGCTGCCAGGGCTGCTGCCAGACCTCGATCCCCGCTCGGCGCTGGAGGTCAGCATGATCCACAGCGTCGCCGGCCTGCTGGAGGGTGGCCGCCTGGTGATGCGTCCGCCGTTCCGTGAGCCGCACCACTCCGCCTCGCAGGCCGCCCTGTCCGGCGGCGGCCACCGCGCGCGGCCCGGCGAGGTCAGCCTGGCGCACCGGGGCGTGCTGTTCCTTGACGAACTGCCGGAGTTCCCCCGGCAAGCGCTGGAAGCCTTGCGCCAGCCAATGGAATCCGGGCGAACCACGGTTTCCCGCGCGTCCGCCCACATCACCTATCCGGCGCGCTTCCAGTTGGTGGCCGCGATGAACCCCTGCCGCTGCGGCTACCTGAGCGACGCCGGGCGAGCGTGCGGGCGGGCGCCACGGTGCGGCGAGGACTACCAGAACCGGGTCAGCGGGCCGGTGCTGGACCGGATCGACCTTGCGGTGGACGTGCAGCCGGCAACCGCCGCCGAACTGTCGCACGCCCCGCCCGGGGAATCATCCGCGCATATCGCTGGACGTGTCGCCCGGGCGCGGCAAGTCCAGCTTGCCCGTTATGGCGCGGAAGGTCCGGCCTGCAACGCCGAGGCGGACAGCGGCCTGATCCGGCTGATGCCGGACGCGCAGGCGCTGCTTGAACAGGCGATGGGGAAACTGCGCCTCTCGCCACGCGGCTACACCCGCACGATGCGGGTCGGCCGCACCATAGCCGACCTGGCTGGCGCGGACGCCGTCGCCCGAGTCCATGTCGCCGAGGCCCTGGCCTTTCGTCATCGCCGGTAGGCAACGAACGCTGCCAGGAAAGGCAGCGGTTGGGGCTGACGCAAAGCTGAAACCGTTACGATCCAATGCACTTGCGGTTCGTCATAAGTCTGATTATGCTTCCTAGATTATGAGAATCACTCGCAAGTAAGGAGGGCGACAGCAATGGCACAGGAGAACTTTATCGCCCGGCGATGCGAGCGTGCCGTCGTGACCGCCTACAGGGAGCTGCGGCAGATCGGCTCGGACGATATGTCGGCTTTCCAGGCCTGCACCGCTTTGTACCGCATTCATCATCCTGAGGCCTCGATCAGTGAAGCCCGGCGCCTGGTCGCCGAATGGATTGATCACCATTTGGTCCTGCGGCAGGAAGGGCCAACCAACGGCTGCCCCTGCGACTGATACAGCCCGCGACAACCGGGTAGCGCGCCACTTGCTGTCAGTCCCAGCCGGGATCTTCGCGCAAGGCAGTGTCATGGCGGAGCGCCATGCCCCACCCCAGAAGCAGGAAGAACCAGCCGCCGATCGGCATGCTGGTGAACGCGGTCGAGGACTGCACGGGCCAGAGCTGGATGCAGGCGGCGGCGAACAGCGCGACACGCAACGCGTCGGGCCGATGCCACAGGCCCCGGCCCAGCGGCAGAAGCCAGGCGATAGCCGTCACGCAGAACAGCGCCAGGCCGATAAAGCCGCCGTCATCCAGCGCCTGGAAGTAGATGTTATGAGGATGATGCCAGCAGATGCGTGCCCCGCCGCCGTCCGGGTGGCTTGCATCAAACGTAGGGCGGAAATACCGCGGCTGCGGGCATCCCGTGTTGAACCCGTCAAAGCCCAGGCCTGTGAGCGGGTTGCGTCGCCCGACCTCCCACGCGCGGGCATACAACTCGCCATAGGGCGAGGTCGCAAAGTGCTCCATCTGGTTGGAGAACCGTTCCACCAGGCGATCGTAAGCGCTCGGCGCGACCAAGGGCGTGGCGGCCAGCAGGAGCGCCCCCAACGCC
>CAXTXZ010000382.1:0-4670 GCA_964248015.1 uncultured Rhodopila sp.
CGGCAGACCAGCGTCGCATCGTCCGAGCGCAGCGCCAGCGGCGGATAGAGCGCATCCAGCAGTGGCCGCACCGTCAGGCGCAGGCTGCGGCGAGCGCGCAGCGCCTTCGCCTCCTGAACGCACCCGAGCAAGCCCAGCACGGCGATCCGGCCGGACAGCCAGGCTGCATCACCGCCGCCAATGCCGGCCGCATCGCCCGCGACCCGCACATCCGGCACCGACGTTGCGCCCCATTCGTCCACCACCGGGTGCCAGCAGCGCTGGGCCTGGCTCCAGGCATGCGCGCATCCGATCGCCCGCGTCATCTGCACCGAGGGTATGACGCCGTCGTGCAACAGCAGCATGTCGGCGGCTTCGGTTGCCACCCCAGCATGGGTGCGGAAGGACACCGAACGCAACGCGGCGGCGCCATCGGCGCGCAATTCGGAAGTACGAACCCAACGCACGCCCGACGTACTAAGCCGCCGCCGCCACGCCAGCCCCTTGCGAAGATCGGGCAGCGCGCCCAGCGCCGCATGCCGAGCGGCGCGCAGCGGACCCAGGCGAGCGGACAAATCGATCACGCCGGTGACTTGGCCACCCGCCTCCAGCATCTGCACCGCGTAAAGCAGCAGCAGCGGCCCCTGCCCCGCCAGCCACGTGCGGCCGGAGGGAACCAGACCCCCGGTCTTCAAGGCGATCTGCGCCGCGCCGACGGTCATCACGCCGGGCAGCGTCCAGCCGGCGATCGGCATGGGCCGTTCGGTTGTCCCGGTCGCCAACAGGATGGTCTTGGGGGTTGCCACGTGCGCCACGCCATCTTGGCTGAAGAACACCTTACGGTCGGATTCGATGGCCCAGACGGTGGCGTTCCAGCGGCAGTCCGCCTTGCTGTCGCGCAACCGCCGGATCAGGGCCAAAGCCGCCGCTTCCTCGGCATCCCTCGCGCCGCAGGCTTCCAGCGCCTGCCAGATCCGGCCGCCGGGTGCCGGGTTCTCGTCCAGCAGCATGACCGACAGCCCGTGATCGGTTGCTTCCAGGGCAGCGCCGATACCAGCGGGACCGGCGCCGACAATGAGCAGGTCAGGGTTCAAGGATGGCTTTCCCGGCACTTCACGCTGCGGATATCGCGGCTTCGGCAAACCAGCAGGATTGCGATGGATGATGACGTGTCAGTTCCGGCCCTCGCCGCACGATACGCTTTAACCATGAGGCGCTCACCCGATGAATGTCGCCAGCTTGCCCAATGGCTGGCCCAGCACCTCGTCCTCGCGCATCACGATCTGGCCGCGAACGATGGTCGCCACCGGCCATCCCGTGATCGGCATCCCGGCGAACGGCGTCCAGCCGCACGGCGATACAATCCAGGACTCCTCGATCCGGCGCTGGCGCCGCATGTCCACCAAGGTGAAGTCGGCGTCGTAGCCCGCCGCCAGCCGCCCCTTGCCGGCAAGGCCATAGACCCGCGCCGGCCCGGCGCACAGCAGGTCGACCATGCGCGCCAGCGACAGCCGGCCGGCGTTCACGTGGTCCAGCATGATCGGCACCAGGGTCTGCACGCCGGTCAGGCCAGCGGCGCATGCCGGCCAGGGCAGCAGCTTCTTGTCGCGCGCGTGCGGCGCATGATCGGACCCGATGGTATCGACCGTTCCCTCGCGGATCGCCTTCCAGGCCGCGTCCCTGTGTTCCGGCCCACGGATCGGCGGGTTCATCACGCCGAATCCTTCCAGCCGCTCGTAGCAATCCGGCGCAACCTGCGTCAGGTGGTTCACCAGCACCTCGCATGTCGCGATGTCCCGGTAATCCTTCAGGTACTCGAACTCCTGCGCGGTCGAGACATGCAGGATGTGGGCCGGCCGCCCAGTCCCGCGCGCCAGCGCCATGAGCCGGCGCGTGCCCAGGAAGGCGCATTCCTCATCCCGCCAGACCATATGGTTGGAGTACGGATCACCGCTCTTGAACTGCGGCTTGCGCGCCTGCAGGCGATACTCGTCCTCACTGTGGAAGGCGATCCGTCGCCGGCCCAACCGCATCGCCAGTTCCAGGTGTTCGTCGTCCTCGATCATCAGGTCGCCGGTGGAGCTGCCGGCGAAGATCTTCACGCCGCACACGCCATCGCCCAGTTCCAGGTCGGCCAACGCCGGGATGTTGTTCTTCGTGCCGCCGACATACAGGCCCATGTCGCACCACGCCACCTCCTCCACATACCGCTGCTTCCAGCCCAGCCGCTCGGCATCGGTGATGGACGGGCTGGTGTTCGGCATGTCGAACACGGTGGTAAGGCCGCCCAGAACTGCTGCCTTCGTGCCGGTGGGGATCGTCTCGACCGCCTTGTCGCCAGGGTCGCGCAGATGCACATGCGGATCGATCAGCCCCGGCAGCACATGCAGGCCGCTGGCGTCGAGCACCTTATCCGCGCTGGCCGTCGCATCGACGCCAAACGCCACGATCTTGTCGCCGAGCACGCCCACGTTGGTCGCTTCCGCCCCCCACGGCAGGACGCAGGTGCCGTTGCTGATCAGCAAGTCGTAGTGCGCCGGCATCGGTGCTCCTTCTTCGTCCGAGGCAATCCTATCACCGCTTGGTGCGGCGGGTCACCCCGCCCTGGGCCAAGCGCCCGCCGCCATGGAAGCATCGCGCGAGTGCGCGCACAGGCCCATGCCCGTCACCCCAGGCAATCCGAGGCGTTTGCCCCTGCCCTGCCGACGCCGATAAACCACGGCATGACTCTTCCGCCCCCCGTCCTGCTGTTCCGCAATCCGCATTTCGTCGTGCTGGACAAGCCCGCCGGATTGCCGGCGCATGCCGGACCCTCCGGCGGCCCCAGCGTCGAGGACTACTTCCCCCTGCTGTCGCGCCGCAAGGACGGCCCGTGGCTGACGCACCGGCTGGACGCCGACACCTCCGGTTGCCTGGTCATCGCTCTGCGTCACATGCCGCTTCTCGCGGCACAGTCGCTGTTCGCCTCGGGCCTCGCGCGGAAAACCTACTGGGCGGTGGCGCAAGGCGCGACTGCCGAAGACGCCGGAACCATCACCGCGCCGCTGCGGCGGGTGACGACGCCACAGGGCTGGCGCATCGTCATCGACCCCTCTGGCCAACCCGCCATCACCGATTGGCGCGTGCTTGGCCGAGGCGCTGGCCTGACATGGCTGGAACTACAACCAAGAACCGGCCGCACCCACCAGATCCGGGTGCATTGTGCCTCCCTCGGCACGCCCATCTTGGGCGACGGGCGCTACGGCGCCGCCGGCGGCGGGCTGCACCTGCTGGCCCGCGCCATCCACCTGCCGCTCGACCCGCCTGTGGACGCCACCGCCGACCCGCCGCCGCACATGCTGGCGGCCCTGGAACAATGCGGCCACCGCCGATAGGCTTCCCCCACAAACCGGGGAACCAGCAAATGGAAACGATTGAGGCGGACTACGTGGTGATAGGCGCTGGCTCGGCCGGCTGCGTCATGGCGGCCAGGCTCACCGAGGACCCAGGCACGAAAGTCGTGCTGCTGGAGGCCGGCGGCCCCGACACCAACCCCTGGATTCACATCCCCCTGGGCTTCGGTAAGACCTTCGCCGACGCGCGCGTCAACTGGTGCTACGAGACCGAGGCCGACCCCAGCATCGGCGGACGCAAGATCTTCTGGCCGCGCGGCAAGGTGCTGGGCGGCTCCAGTTCGATCAACGGCATGGTCTACATCCGCGGCCAGAAAGAGGATTTCGACCACTGGCGTCAGCTCGGCAACACTGGCTGGTCGTTCGACGACTGCCTGCCGTATTTCAAGCGCGCCGAACACCAGACCCGAGGCAGGGACGACTACCACGGCGCCGATGGCCCGCTCTGTGTCTCCGACGTCACGGCGGACGATCCGATCTGCGAGGCCTTCATCAAAAGCGCCATGGAATGCGGCCTGCCGCGCAACGACGACTTCAACGGCGCGGTGCAGGAGGGCGTCGGCTACCACCAGACGACGACGCGCAACGGCCGCCGTTGCTCCACCGCCGTCGGCTACCTGCGTCCGGCGATGAAACGCCCCAACCTGCGGGTCATCACCCACGCGCTGACGGAAAGGATCGTCTTTGACGGCGCCCGCGCGACAGGCGTCACCTTCAGCCAGGCCGGCACGCCATCCATGGCGCGCGCCAGCCGCGAGGTCATCCTGTGCGGCGGCGCGATCAACTCGCCGCAGTTGCTGATGCTGTCTGGCGTCGGCCCAGCCGAAACGCTGGCTGAATTTGGCATTCCCCTGGTCAAGGACCTGCCGGGCGTCGGCCAGAGCCTGCAGGATCACTACTCGGCGCCGATCAAGCTGCGCTCGCGGTTCCCGGTGACGGTGAACGACGTGGTCAACAGCAACGTCGGCAAGGTGCGGGCGGGGCTGCAATACCTGATGTTCCGCCCCGGCGCGCTGACCCTGGCCACCTCGCCCGCCGCGCTGTTCGCCCGCACAAGGCCAGAACTGGCCTCGCCCGACATCAAGTGCTCGATGTCGCCGTTCAGCGCCGACCGCCCGCAGGACGGGCCGCACAAATGGTCGGGCTTCACCATGATCGCCTATCAGCTCCGTCCGGACAGCCGAGGCGAGATCCGCCTGAAGTCCGCCCGTCCCGGCGATGCCCCGGCGATGCTCCCCAACTACCTGTCGGCGGAACTCGACCAGCGCACCATCGTCGCCGGGTTGAAGCTGTGCCGGC
>CAXTXZ010000383.1:0-4664 GCA_964248015.1 uncultured Rhodopila sp.
TGCGGCGAGGCGCGTTTACACACGACGGTGCCGCGTGACGGCATGTCGCTGGCGATCAATTCGATGGCCGGGCGCACGCAGAGCCAACTGCACATCCATATCGACTGCGTGCGGCCTGACGTGCGGGCGCTTCTGCGGCAGAACCTGGACAGAATCAGTTCGGCCTGGAGCGTGTTTCCCCCGGAGCTTGCCGGCCATCGTTACCGGACGTTGCGGATGCAGCAGGAGTCATTGCGATCCGTCGACCCGTTCCATCTGCTGGCGGACTCCGATGAGCACGTTGCGGCCGACATGGGAATGCACACGCTTGTCGTGGTCGGCGCGACGTTTCCGGACGGAACAGACGGCTTTGTGCTGTTGGACGACCATGCCGACATGCCGAGGGGCGATTTTGCCTCTGGAGAGCAGTTGCAGGACCATGCCTGTCGCATTGCGTCGAAGTGAAGGTTGGCCCCCCTTCCCTCTTTCGGTTCCTACGGCCGCATCGCGAACTTGCTTGGCCCGGGATCGCGCAAGGGCGCCGCCAGGTTGGCGAAATCGCATAGCAGCTTGCGCGTGTCGCGCGGGTCGATGATCTCGTCCACCCAGAACGCCTCGGCGGTGCGGTAGGGCGAGCGCAGGCGGTTCAGGCGTTCCTCGATTTCCTCCAGCTTGGCCGCGGGATCGGGGGCGGCGTCGATGTCGGCGCGATAGGCGGCCTCGATGCCGCCTTCCAGGGGGAGCGATCCCCAGCTTGCCGACGGCCAGGCGTAGCGCAGGCACAGATGCCCAACGGGCTGGTGGCCGAGGCCGCCGACGCCGTAGCAGTTCCGGATGATGACGCTGCACCAGGGGACGGTGGTCTGGTTGATCGCCGACAGGGCGCGGACGCCCCAGCGGATCACCGCGCTGCTTTCGGCGCGCAGGCCGACCTGGAAGCCGGGGCAGTCCACCAGATGCACGACCGGCAGATGGAAGGTCTGCGCCATGTCAACGAAACGGATGATCTTGTTGCAGGCGTCCGCCGTCCATGCGCCGCCGTCGAACAACGGGTCGCCGGCCATCACCGCGACCGGCCAGCCGTCGAGACGCGCCAGGCCGGTGATGATCGACCGGCCGAACAGCGCGCCCATCTCGAAGAAGCTGTCCCTGTCGAACACCGAGCCGATGATCCGGCGCATGTGGTAGGCCTGCTTCTTGACCTTGGGGATGGCGGAGATCAACGCCTCGTCGCGCCGGTCCGGCGCGTCCCAGACGCGCACCCTGGGCGCCACGTCGTGCACCGAGCTGGGCAGGTAGGACAGGAAGCGGCGGGCGGCTTCGAACGCCTGTTCCTCGGTGTCCACGGCGTGATCGACGGCGCCGCAGCGCAACTGGATCTGCCAGCCGCCCAGTTCCTGCTTGGAGCGTGGCTCGCCCAGACGTTCCACCACGGGCGGGCCGGCGACGAACACGGCGGCGATCTCCTTGACCATGACCGAGTAGTGCGAGGCCACCAGGCGCGCGGCGCCCAGGCCGGCGACCGACCCGAGGCCGAGGCCGACGACCGGCACCTCGCCCATCTGGTTGGCGACGAGGTCGAACGATGTCGTCTCGGTCAGGCCGCCGGGCAGGTTGGCGCGTCCGGTGGTCTCGATCGTCTTGACCGAGCCGCCGCCGCCCGAGCCCTCGATCAGGCGTATGATCGGCATGCGGAAGCGGGTGGCGAGTTCCTCCGACATCTTCGGCTTGCCCTTGATCGCGGCATCGGCGGAGCCGCCGCGCAGGGTGAAGTCGTCGCCGGCGATGACGACGGGACGGCCATCGACGGCACCGCGCCCGAACACGCAGTTGCCAGGGGTGAAATCGACGATGTTGCCGAGGGGGTCGTAGCTGGCCTTGCCGGCGATGCTGCCGATTTCCTGGAAGCTGCCGGGATCGAGCATGCGGTCGATCCTTTCGCGCACCGTCAGCCGTCCGCCGGCGTGCTGCCGGGCGACGCGGTCCTTGCCGCCAAGCTCGCGGGCGAGCGCCTGGCGCTGGCGAAGCTCCGCGAGTTCGGCCTCCCATCCCACGGCCGCGGCCTGGGTTGGCGCGGCCTGGGTTGGCGCGGCGGGTTGGAGGATGTTGATGTCGTCAGCCATGCGTTTGCCCGCGTTCCTGTGCTTGCCCAAGGCTAGGGTTGATAAGCCGGTGGCGCAATCACCGGCGGACAGCAGCGGACATCGCCAGCAACCCGGCAACAGCGGCGGCGGCGGCAACGGCGGCGACGGGGGAAACCGACAAGGCAAACGCGCCGCATCCCGCGCCGATGGCCAGGCTCGCCCACACTGCGGCGTACATGCCCGCGTGCCGGATGTCCCTGCCCACGAGTGCCTTGCCAACCTGCACCAGCGTGCCGGTGACATAGGTCAGGCCGACGCTGATGCCGCCGGCCCGATGCAGCGTTGCGTTTTGCAGGCCCATGGCGAGGACAAGCGGATAAGGCGCCAGCCCAAGCCTGAAGACGGCGGCGCCGGCGGCCAGGCAGGCCGCTTCCATGAGCAGCACCAGCGCGGGGCCGAGGCGGCGGGCGTTTTGCTCCGTTCCCTCGCCGACCATGACGCCGGCGATAAACAGGACGATGACCACGCCAATGAACCCGGCTGCATGCCAGCGCTGGTGGGCCAGCGATATCGCCATCTGGGTCGTGTTGCCGCTCATGAAGGACAGGAAGACGCCGCCGGTCTGGGTGACGCCCATGGCATCGATCCAGCCGGCCAGCGCGGCCAGCAGCAGGGCGATGGCGAAAGGCCCGTCGGCGGCATCCTGTTTTCGCGCGGGCTTGGCGGATTGAGCGAGGGTCGCGAGGTCAACAGGATTGTTCACGTCGTTTGTCCGTTGCCATGGACCGGCGCCAGCCGAGCCGTTGGGTTTGCCGTTGGTTCAGGAATGCGGGCGAGCAGGCGGCCGGACGTGCCCATGGCGCGCCGCATTCCGGTTGGGACCACGGCGCGCCACAATCCGTGGCCCGAGCAGAATCACGCCTCCGGACCTTTTGGCCTTCCGGCGATCCGCCCTAACTGCCCGCCAGCCCCTGCCCCACCAGCGTGCGCGGATCAACCAGCCGGTCGAATTCCTCGGCGCTGACCGCGCCCGAGGACACTGCCGCCTCCCGCAACGTCAGGTCTTTTTCCATCGCCGTGTGGGCGATCTCCGAGGCCTTGTCGTAGCCGATCACGGGCGAAAGGGCGGTCACCAGCATCACGGACTCGTTGACGTACTGGCTGATGCGTTTCTCGTTCAGCCGGGTGCCCTCGACGGAATGCAGGCGGAACTTCTCGGCGCCGTCGGCCAGGATGCGCGCGCCGTGCAGCACGTTGTTGATGATGATCGGGCGCATGGTGTTAAGCTCGAAGTTGCCCTGGCTGCCGGCGAAGGCGACGGCGTTGTCCTCGCCGATGACCTGGATGCAGATCATGACGACGGCCTCGCACTGCGTCGGGTTGACCTTGCCCGGCATGATGGAGGAGCCGGGTTCGTTGTCCGGCAGCAGCAGTTCTCCCAGGCCGCAGCGCGGGCCGGAGGCGAGCCAGCGCATGTCGTTGGCGATCTTCATCAGCGCCACGGCGAGGCCGCGCAGCGCGGCCGAGGTCCGGGTCATGGCGTCGAGCGAGCCTTGCGCGGCGAACTTGTTGGGCGCGGTGACGAACGGCTTGCCGGTCAGCGCGGCGATGCGGGCGGCGATCCTCTGGCTGAAGCCGCGCGGCGCGGTGATGCCGGTGCCGACCGCCGTGCCACCGGCGGCGAGTTCGTAGAGGCCGTGCCGGCTATGCTCGATGTCGCGCATGGCGTCACGGAGCTGATGGGCGTAGCCGGACCATTCCTGGCCGACGGTCAGCGGCACGGCGTCCTCCAGGTGGGTGCGGCCGATCTTGACGATGCCCATCCAAGCCTCGGCCTTGGCCTCTATCGCCGTGGCCAGCGCGTCGATCTGTGGCAGCAGAAGAGTGTCCAGCATTTGCACCGTCGCGACGTGCATCGCGGTGGGGAAGGTGTCGTTGCTGGACTGGCACATGTTCACGTCGTCGTTGGGATGCACCGGCGACTTGCCGCCGATCGTGCCGCCGAGAAGCTGGATGGCGCGGTTGGAGATCACCTCGTTCAGGTTCATGTTGGACTGGGTGCCGGAGCCGGTCTGCCAGACATAGAGCGGGAAATGCGCGTCGAGCGCGCCGGAGATGACCTCGTCGCAGGCCTGGATGATCGCCTCGGCCTTGTCACGGGCAAGGCGGCCGTCGTCACGGTTCACCTCGGCGGCGGCTTTCTTTACGATGCCGTAGGCGCGGGAGAGTTCCTTCGGCATGCGGTCGTCGCCGATGGAGAAATGGTGCAGGCTGCGTTGGGTCTGCGCGCCCCAGTAGCGGTCGGCGGGGACCTGGACGGCGCCCATGGAATCGGTCTCGGTCCGGGCGCCGGTGGCGTCTATGCCGATTGGGGTGATCTGCATGGGTGTCTCCTGGCGGTTGGGTGGAAGGAGCTTGGGCGCCGCCGGCTCAGCGGGCCAGGTTGGTGCGCGCCAGGTCGAGCACCTCGTTGCCGCGGCCGTTCATCACGGCTTTCATGACCCACAGGCTGAAGCCTTTCACCTGCTCCATCTGGACCTTGGGCGGCATCACGAGTTCCTGCCGCGCGGTCACGACGTCAATCAGGGCGGGTCCAGGGTG
>CAXTXZ010000384.1:0-4636 GCA_964248015.1 uncultured Rhodopila sp.
CGCTCGTACAGGAAGCTTTCCTTGTGCTTCGACAGGCACCACTTCGCCATGATGGAGCCGCCGCGCGAGACGATTCCCGTCACCCGCTTCGCCGTCAGCGGCACGTATTTCAACCGCACGCCGGCATGGATGGTGAAGTAATCGACCCCCTGCTCGGCCTGCTCGATCAGGGTGTCCTTGAACACCTCCCAGTCCAGCTTGGTCGGGTCGCCATCGACCTTCTCCAGCGCCTGGTAGATCGGCACCGTGCCGATCGGCACCGGCGCGTTGCGCATGATCCAGCCTCGGATGTTGTGGATGTTGCGCCCGGTGGACAGGTCCATCACCGTGTCGCCGCCCCAGCGGATCGCCCAAACCAGTTTCTCGACTTCCTCGGCCACGCCGGAGGTCACGGCGGAATTGCCGATGTTGGCGTTGATCTTCACCAGGAAGTTGCGGCCGATGATGACCGGCTCCAGCTCCGGATGGTTGATGTTCGCCGGAATGATCGCGCGGCCTCGGGCGATCTCGCTGCGCACGAACTCCGGCGTGATGAAGGGGGGGATTTCCGCGCCGAAGCTTTCGCCGTCCGCGACGCGCTCTTCCGCGCCCTCGATCATCGAGGCGCGGCCCATGTTCTCGCGATGGGCGACGTAGATCATTTCCTCGGTGATGATGCCGGCGCGGGCGAACTCGTACTGGGTGACCATCTGGCCGGCCTTGCCGCCATGCACCGGAAGGTCGGCCGGGCAGGCCGGCACCAGCTTATCGGCGCCGACGTCGCCGTTGTCCTCGGGGCGCACGGCCCGCGGCGTGATGCGGTCGAAGCCACGCCGAGCGATCCATTCGCGGCGAATCGGCGGCAAGCCGGCCTCAAGGTCGATCGTGACGGACGGGTCGGTGTAGGCCCCGGAGCAGTCGTAGGCCCGGTAAGGCGGCTCCTTCGCGCTGGGATCAAGCGCGATTTCCCGGAACGGCACCAGGATGTCGCTGCGTCCTTCCGGGCTGGTGTAGATTTTGCGGGAGCCGGCGATGGCGCCGGTGGTCACCGACCTCGGGCGGGTGGGGGATGGCGATTGGGCAGTCATGGACCTCTCCTCATCGCAGGGCGCAGGCGGGCGATGGAAGACGGGCATTGCAATGTTGACCCGTCCCTCCGCCGGCATGACCCGGTTCAGGTTCAAGGGTCATCGCACCGCCGATCGCTCCGGCCTGCCGCGATATCTCAGCCCCGTTGGTGGGACACCCCTCGGTAAGGCGACAAGATGCGGCGGAGGTTCCGCGCTGTCAAATGCGGCGTGGCGAAAGGCGGCGGGATGGAGCGGGTGACGGGAATCGAACCCGCACAGCCAGCTTGGAAGGCTGGGACTCTACCATTGAGCTACACCCGCGCCGCCACCCATTTAACGAGCCGGCAGCCTCAGTGCAATCACCATGGCCAGGGACCGTTGCCAGCTCAGGCGGACGCCGGCCCTGATCACCGATTGTTCGATCCGACCGGCTTGGCTCCGCGTTGACCCTTGCATGCGGGAGGACTAATCAGCGGCCACGGTTCGGCGTTGCCGTCACTCCCAACAAGGCCGACAGAACTGGAGCAAGGCGTGAGAGATGTACGCGACGCGCTGATGATCGCGCGTAACTCGGACGGCAAACTGGTGAACCGGCCCCTTTCGCCGCACCTGCAAGTCTACCGCTGGCCACTCAGCATGGCGCTGTCCATCCTGCACCGGGCGACCGGCATAGCGCTCTCTGTCGGGACGCTGCTGATGACCTGGTGGCTTGTCGCCGCCGCCACGTCGGCGCAGGCTTTCGCGGATGCGCAATGGTTCATCGGATCAGCGATAGGGCTTCTGCTTTTGTTCGGCTGGACGCTCGCCCTGGTCTTCCATTTCTTCGCCGGCATCCGACATCTGGTCTGGGATTCGGGGTTTGGCTACGACCCGCCATACTACAACACTTCGGGCTGGGCTGTGGTGATCGCCACCGGGGCATGCACCGTGCTGCTCTGGGTCGTCGGCCTTTTGGTTTGGTGAGGATGCAGATGTCTGGACCACCGCATGTCGACATGTTGCGATCGCCGCTCGGGCGGGCGCGCGGCCTTGGGTCAGCCCGTTACGGGTCGAATCACTGGGCATCGACCCGCATCAATTCCATGGCCCTGGTGCCGCTGACCCTTTGGTTCGTTTTTTCCCTGTTCCACATGCTGGGCGCTCCGCACGAAGCCATGATCGCCTGGCTGTCCGCGCCGGTTAACCTTGTCCTTATGCTGATCCTGGTCGTCATCACGTTCCACCACATGAACCTAGGCTTGCAGAACGTGATTGAGGACTATGTTCATCAGGAGCCTTACAAGGCCATCGCCATGGTGCTCATCAAGGCGGTGTGCGTGCTGCTCGGCATGCTGTGCGTGGTCTCAGCGCTTAAAGTGGGACTGTAGATTCCTAGGAAAACGCAATGAATGCGATTACGATGCCCTCCTCGATGGCTTATAACGTGGTGGACCACACCTACGACGTGGTTGTCGTAGGGGCTGGCGGCGCGGGGCTGCGGGCGACCTTTGGCATGGGCGCCGCCGGGCTGAAGACCGCATGCATCACCAAGGTTTTCCCGACGCGCAGCCACACGGTCGCGGCCCAGGGCGGCATCGGCGCCGCGCTCGGCAACATGGGCGAGGATGATTGGCGCTGGCACATGTATGACACCGTGAAGGGGTCGGACTGGCTGGGCGATCAGGACGCCATCGAATACATGTGCCGTGAGGCCATCCCCGCCGTTTACGAGCTGGAGCGCTACGGCGTTCCCTTCAGCCGCACCGATGACGGGCGTATCTACCAGCGCCCATTCGGCGGCCACATGAAGGACTACGGCAAGGAACCGGCCATGCGGGCCTGCGCCGCGGCCGACCGCACCGGCCATGCCATCCTGCATACGCTGTATCAGCAAAGCTTGAAGCACGCTGCTGAGTTCTTCATCGAGTACTTCGCGCTTGACCTGATCCTGGACCAGGAAGGCGTCTGCCGTGGCGTCATGGCCTGGAACCTGGAAGACGGCTCGATCCATCGCTTCCGCGCGCAGACAGTTGTCATGGCGACCGGGGGATACGGCAGGGCCTATCTTTCGTGCACCTCGGCCCACACCTGCACGGGCGACGGCACGGGCATGGTGCTGCGCGCCGGCCTGCCCGCGCAGGACATGGAGTTCGTCCAGTTCCATCCCACCGGCATCTACCCGGCGGGCTGCCTGATCACCGAAGGCTCGCGTGGCGAAGGCGGCTACCTGACCAACAGCGAGGGCGAGCGCTTCATGGAGCGTTACGCGCCCACCGCGAAGGATCTTGCCAGCCGCGATGTCGTCTCCCGCTCCATGACCATGGAAATCAACGAGGGCCGGGGCTGCGGGCCGGCGAAAGACCACATCCTGCTGCATTTGGAGCATCTGGGAGCGGAGCTGCTGCACGAGCGCCTGCCGGGCATTTCCGAAACCGCCAAGGTGTTCGCCGGCGTGGACGTCACGAAGGAACCCATCCCGGTGCTGCCGACGGTGCATTACAACATGGGCGGCATCCCGACCAATGTGCATACAGAGGTGTTGCGGCCGACCAAGGACAACCGCGACGCCGTGATCCCGGGCCTGATGGCGGTTGGCGAGGCGGCTTGCGTCTCCGTTCATGGCGCCAACCGCCTGGGCACGAACTCGCTGCTTGACCTGGTGGTGTTCGGCCGGGCGGCGGCGCATCGCGCGGCGGAAAACCTGAAGCCGGGAGCGGGACAGCCGCCGCTTCCGCCAAAGGCCGGCGAGGCGTCCCTGGACCGCTTCGACCGCACGCGGCATGCGAAAGGCGGGACAAAGGTCGCCGAGTTGCGGATGGCGATGCAGCGCTCCATGCAAGGCCACGCCGCCGTGTTCCGCAGCTCGACAAGCCTGGCCGAAGGCGTCGAGAAGATGAAAAAGGTCTGGAGCGGAATGACAGACATGTCCGTTTCCGACCGCAGCCTTGTCTGGAACAGCGACCTTGTGGAGGCGCTGGAGCTGCACAACCTCATGGGCAGCGCCATGGTGACGATGGTCAGCGCGGAAGCGCGCCAGGAAAGCCGCGGGGCGCACGCGCATGACGATTACCCGGACCGTGACGACGAGAACTGGATGAAGCACTCCTTGTCGTGGTGCAATGATGCGGGGGAGGTGAAACTGGATTATCGGCCAGTGAAGATGCAGACGATGACGAACGAGGTTTCGGTCTTTCCGCCCCGCAAGCGCGTCTATTGATTTCAGTCGTTCTCAATTGGGATTTACAGGTCAATCATGGTCGCGTTCAACCTTCCCCGTAATAGCCGCATTGTTCCAGGCCAAACCTTCAAGGCGGCGCCTGGGGCCAAGCGGATCCGGGAATTCAAGGTCTACCGCTGGAACCCGGATGACGGGAAAAACCCTCACACCGACACGTATGAGATAGATCTCGATGCCTGCGGCCCGATGGTCCTGGACGCGCTGATCAAAATCAAGAACGAGATCGATCCGACACTGACCTTTCGCCGTTCGTGCCGGGAAGGCATTTGCGGCTCCTGTTCCATGAACATCGACGGCGGCAACACCCTTGCTTGCCTGAAGCCGATCCAGGAGGTCAAGGGGGCCGTCAGGATCAGCCCCTTGCCACATA
>CAXTXZ010000385.1:0-3117 GCA_964248015.1 uncultured Rhodopila sp.
GGCCGCGGCACCTAGGGGCCTAATGCCCGGCCCGACCCGGCGCCCGCGCCCGCCCACCCCCCGAACCCCGCCGCCGCCGCGCTGGCCACGCGCGGCCTCCGCCTGGCCGCCGTTCAGGCCACCGCCACCGCTCGCGACCCGGCGCTAGGCCTGCTGCTGGCGGGCGGCCTGCCCGCCCCCGACCTGTTTCCGATCAAGGCCTGGGCACGCTGCGCCTCCCGCGTGCTCAAGCCCCTGGCTGGGGAACTCGCCAGCTATCCGCCGCCACAAGGGTTGCATGCCC
Organism: uncultured Rhodopila sp.; assembly: GCA_964248015.1. Lineage (GTDB taxonomy): Bacteria > Pseudomonadota > Alphaproteobacteria > Acetobacterales > Acetobacteraceae > Rhodopila. The sequence continues at coordinate 284 of CAXTXZ010000385.1, forward strand.
TGCGTGAGCAGATCGCCGCGCACCTTGCGGCAACCCGTGGACTGGTGGCCGATCCGGGCTGCATCGTCATCACCGCCGGCACCCAGCAGGCCTTGCGCACCGCGTCGGACCTGCTGCTCGACCCCGGCGACACGGTTTGGGTGGAAGATCCGGGCTACATCGCCGGCCGGGGCGCGTTGCTCGCCGCCGGTGCCCGCATCGCGCCGATCGCCAACGACGCCGACGGCCTTGATGTCGCCCTGGGCGTGCGGACCGCGCCCGAGGCCCGCCTCGCTTTGGTCGCGCCCTCCCATGCCACGCCCTTCGGCGGCGCCATGCCCATCGGCCGGAGGCTGGCCCTGCTCGACTGGGCGCGACACGCCAAGGCCTGGATCCTGGAGGATGACTGCGACTCTGAATTCCGCTGGGAGGGCAAGCCGCTGCCCCCACTGGCAACCTTGGATCAGAATGGCCAGGTGATCTATTGCGGCACCTTCAGCAAGACCCTCGCCCCGGCCCTGCGCGTCGGCTTCGCCATCGTCCCGGCGCCGCTGGTGCCCGCCTTTGTCCGCCTGCGCACCCTGGCCGATCGCGGCACCGACGCCTTCACCCAGGCGACCCTGGCTGAGTTCATGCGCCTCGGCCTGCTGTCGCCGCATATCCGCCGGATGCGGACGGAATATGCCCGCCGCCGAGCCGCGCTGCTGGAGGCCATGGCCCGCACGGTGCATCACGCCCAGCCGCTGGCCGCGCCCGGCGGCCTGCACATGGTCGCCCGCCTGGACGACGACCTGAACGAGGCCGCCGTCGTCCACGCCTGCCACTCCCGCGATCTGGCTGTCGCGCCGCTCGCAGCCTATTACGCCGCCACGCCCAGGATGAAAGGGCTTGCGATCGGCTTCGCCGCCACGCCTGCGTCCATGGCGAATGACGTGGCCCGGCGCTTCCAGGCGGCATTGACCGTCGCGCGCCAGAAACCCGCCGCTTGACGCCACCGCCGTTTCAGGCACCGTCCCTCGCAACCGGCAACGGCCGGCCGGGAAGGAACGCGCCATCATGTTCGACCGCCTGGACCAAGCGAAATCGCTCACGGCCAACCAGTTGAAAATCATTGCCGCCGCGATCATCGGCGACATGCTCGAATTCTTCGATTACTACCTGATCGGCTTCGTGCTGGCCTTCATCATCAAGCCCTGGCGCCTGACCTTCGGCCAGTCCGCCATCATCCTGCTGTCGTCCGGCGTCGGCGCCATCCTTGGAGCCATCATCTGGGGCCGCGTCGCCGACCTTTACGGCCGCCGCAAGGTCTTCATCGCCACCATCGTCACCTTCTCCGTCGCCAGCGGCATCCTGGCCCTCACGCCCGAGAACGGCTGGTGGTTCCTGTCGGCCTTCCGCTTCTTCGTGGGCTTCGGCGTCGGCGGCCTGTACTGCGTTGACCTGCCCCTGGTGCAGGAGTTCGTGCCCGCCCGCATGCGCGGCTTCATCGGCGGCCTCGTCACCGTGTTCATCCCCCTTGGCGTCATGATCGCCTCGTCCTTCGCCGCCTTCGCCACCGATGCGATCGGCTGGCGCGGCCTGTTCCTGGTCGGCGTCGTCCCCGCCGCCTTTACCCTGCTGGTCCGCGCCTGGGTGCCGGAGTCCCCGCACTGGCTGATCGGCCAAGGCAGGGCGGAGGATGCCCGCATGTCGCTGGCGTGGGCGCTCAAGGTTCCCGCCGCCACGCTGCGACTGCCTGACCCTGCGCCGACCCAGCCCGCCCCGCCCTGGAGCGACCTGCTGCGCTACCCGAAAAGCCTGGCCGTCTCTTTCCTGGCCAGCATCGGCGCGCAGACCGCGTCCTACGGCATCGGCCTCTGGGCGCCGACCCTGCTCGTCTTGCAACTCGGCGTGACCCCGGCCCGCGCCGCCTACCTGTTCCTGTGGATCAGCCTGTCAGGCGTCGCCGGGCGCATCAGCTTCGCCTGGATGTCGGACAGGATCGGCCGTCGCAACACCGGCATGCTGGTGGGTTTCGGCGGAACCCTCGCCATCGCCGCGGCGGGCCTCCTGCACAACGACACCCTGAACGGCGTCTCGCTGTTCTGGCTGTGCCTGGTTGTCGGCGGCTTCTTCTACGACGGCGGTTTCGCCCTTATCGGACCCTATCTGGCGGAAGTCTGGCCCATCCGCCTGCGCACCACCGGGATGGGCGCGGCCTACGGCTTCGGCGGCATCGGCAAGATCATCGGGCCTCTCGGCCTGTCCGTCATCGTCGGCTCGTCCGATGTCGTCACCCCGAAGGCCACGCTGGACGCGATCGGTCCGTCCTTCGCCTACTTCGCCGCCTGGATGGCGCTGTGCGGTTGCGCTTTCCTGTTCTTCGGCTTCGAGACCGGCAGGCAGCCCATCAGCACGATCGACCGCGCACTGGCCGACAAACACGATTTGCCAGCCAGCAAGCCGTCCCCCTCGCCGGCGACATCGGCCTGAAACGCATCGTCATGGCCTCGCCGTCGCGGCAACCCAGGCCGCGAATGGCGGCCGCGGCCGTCCCAGGGCGTCGCGGACTGGTGCGAAAGCCTTGCTTTTCAAATGACCGGAAATGCGTCATCGTTCCCGCTGTCCAGTACCGGAGGCATATTGATGTCCGAAGTCCACCCTCAGGTCGCACGCGCCCTGGCGCTGCACCCCCTGATCAAGCAGGAGGGCGACGAGATCAACAGGATCCGCGAAATGACTCCCGCCATCGTCGCCGCCCTCAAGGAAGGCGGCTTCTTCCGCATGCTGCAGCCGAGGTCGATTGGCGGGATGGAACTGAAGCCCTCCGACTTCTCCCGCGTCACCGAGGCCCTCTCCGCCGCCGACGGCTCGGT
>CAXTXZ010000385.1:3217-4633 GCA_964248015.1 uncultured Rhodopila sp.
ATGACCGACATCTGGCACACGCTCGGCCTGCGCGGCACCGCCTCCAACGAGTACAGCGTCAAGGACCTGTTCGTCCCCAATGAGCGCGCCATGCGCCGCGACGAGGCGATCGACCGCCGCGAGCAAGGGCCGCTCTACCGTTTCAGCAGCGGCCAACTCTACTCGGCCGGTTTCGCCGGCGTCGGCCTCGGCATCGCGCGCGGCGTGATCGACGCCTTCCTCGCGCTGCCCGCCACCAAGACATCGCGTGGCGCCAGCCGGCCGTTGCGGGAAAACAATGTCATCCAGTCGCAACTGGCCCAGTCGGAAGCGCGCTGGCACTCCGCCCGCGCCTTCCTGCACAACACCCTGGATGAAGTCCACGACCATGTCATCCGGCATGGCGAACAGACGGAACGGCAGGAAGCAATGATACGCCTCGCCTCCACCTGGGCCATCAACCAGTCGCGCGAGGCGGTCAACACTCTGTTCCACGCCGCCGGCTCCTCCGCCATCTTCGAGGACCAGCCGTTCGAGCGCCGCCTGCGCGACATCCACAGCGTCAGCCAGCAGGCGCAGGGCCGTCAGTTGCACTACGAATCCGTCGGGCAGATCATGTTCGGCATGCCAGCCGAGAACCAGTTCTAAAGGGGAAACAAATGCCAGCCCAGTCGCTGAACCACTACACCATCAAGGTGCGCGACCTTGAGCAAACGAAAGACTTCTACCAGGACATCGTCGGCCTGAAGGTCGGCGACCGGCCGCCTCTGCCCTTCCCCGGCTACTGGCTGTACTGCGGCGACGTGCCCACGGTGCACCTGATCGGCTACCGTCCCGAAGACCCCCAGATCCAGGATGTCCCGTCTCAGCCCGCCGCGACCGGCCGCCTCGACCACATCGCGTTCTCCTGCGTCGGCCTGAACGAGATGCGGGCGCACCTGCGGGCGCGCGACGTCAAGTACGACGAGCGTGTGCTGCCAAGGCTGAACATGACCCAGCTTTTCTACCTGGACCCGGATGGCATCTCCGTCGAATGCAATTTCGACGCGAGCGAAACCGAAGCCCCCGGCACGAAAGGCTACTGACCCACAACAGCGCGTGAGTTGATTGGCCGGCGCACGCGCAAGCCCACGGCCGAGGATCAGCCATGACCCAACCCTCGACGAGCGCGCGCGACGCGGTGCGCGGCACCGTTCCCAAGATGATCGAGGTGACGGAAAACGTCATCTACGGCGATATCTGGGAGCGTCCCGGCCTCTGCAAGCGCGACCGCAGCTTGGTTGTCCTCGCCACGCTGATCGGCGCCTACCGGCCCGAGCAGCTTCCCGGCCACCTGATACGCGCGCTCGACAATGGCGTCACCAAGCAGGAAATCTCCGAGATCATCACCCATCTCGCATTTTACGCCGGCTGGCCCGCCGCGATGACGGGGGCCCG
>CAXTXZ010000386.1:0-4628 GCA_964248015.1 uncultured Rhodopila sp.
CATCCAGACCTCGCGGCCCGCTGGCGCATGGCGAGGCGGCCGGTCGTGGCGGGCGGGGCCGGGGACAATGCGGCGGGCGCGGTCGGGTTGTCGGCGATCCGTCCCGGCGACGCCTTCGTCTCCCTGGGCACGTCGGGCGTGCTGTTCGCCACGACCGACCGGTTCCGTCCCTGGCCGCAAGCCGCGGTGCATGCGTTCTGCCATGCGCTGCCGGATACCTGGCACCAGATGGGCGTCACGCTGTCGGCAGCCGCCTGCCTAAGCTGGTGGGCTGGCGTCACGGGATGCCCGGAGGCGGACTTGCTGGCAGAGGTCGGTTCGCCGGTTTCGCCCAGTCCCGCGCTGTTCCTGCCCTACCTGGGCGGGGAGCGGACACCGCATAACGACGGCACGATCCGTGGCGCCTTCGCCGGGTTGTCGCATGGCACGGACCGACGCCTTCTGACGCAGGCCGTGCTGGAGGGCGTCGCCTTCTCGTTGCGCGACTGCCTGGACGCGCTTGCGGCCTCGGGGACGCGGATCGAGTCAGCGGACGTGATTGGCGGCGGCTCCCGCTCGCGCGCCTGGGTCGCCATCATCGCCTCTGTTCTTGGCGTCCCGCTGCATCGCCTGGCCTCGGGCGAGCACAGCGGCGCATTCGGCGCCGCTCGGCTTGCCCGGATGGCGTTGACGGGAGAAGCGCCGGACGTTGTCTGTGCACCGCCCGAGCGTGTCGAGAGCGTATCGCCAGACCCCGCGCTGGAAGCGGCCTATGCGCGGCGCGTCGCCCAATACCGTGACCTGAACGCCGGGATCGCCGCGGTGGTCCGGGAGCAGTGATCCAGTGCCGTTGGACGAGGCCGGGGTGGCGAGTGCGAGCCGGTCTCCTGCCCTGGCGCGGCTGGCCTGGAAGCGAGGGCGTTTTGGTCGGGCAACGCGGTTAGCGGCTTGAGGAAACCCCAGGCTACGCATCGACGCTGAATTGCAGGCGCGCGAGACGCGCGTAGATTCCCCCCTGCCGGATCAGCGAATCGTGCGTGCCGGTGGCGGCCACCCGGCCCGCGTCGATGACCACGATGCGGTCCGCCTTGCGCACCGTTGCCAGCCTGTGCGCGACCACGATCGTCGTGCGGTCGCGGGACAACATGGCGAGGGCCTGCTGCACCGCCTGCTCCGATTCGGCATCCAGGGCGCTGGTCGCCTCATCAAGCAGCAGGACCGCCGGGTCACGCAGGATCGCGCGCGCGATGGCTATGCGCTGGCGCTGGCCGCCGGACAGGCGCACGCCTTTCTCTCCCAGGAACGTGTCGTAACCGTTCGGCAGGCGTTCGAGGAAGTCGGCATGCGCCGCCTTTCCCGCCGCGCGGATCTCGCCTTCGCCCGCGTCAGGACGTCCGTAGCGTATGTTCTCCCAGGCCGTGGTCCCGAAAATCACCGGGTCTTGCGGCACGATGCCGATCCGCCGCCGCAGTTCCGCCGGTGCGACGCGCGCGACATCGACGCCGTCGAGGCGCACGACGCCAAGCTCCGGGTCGTAAAAGCGCAGCAACAATTGCAGGACGGTGGTCTTGCCAGCGCCGGATGGCCCCACCAGCGCGACCGTTTCGCCGGGCGCGACCGACAAGGAGAAATCCGCCAGCGCGGCGGCGTCCGGTTGGGCCGGGTAGCGGAAGGTCACGTCCTCGAACGCCACGCGTCCCTTGGGGCGTGGCGGAAGAAGCAGGGGATTGGCCGGCGCGGCGATGGACGGCTGCTCGTTGAGCAACTCGCGCAGGCGATCCGCCGCCCCGCCGGCACGCTGCAACTCGCCCCAGAGTTCGCTCATCTGCGCTCCGGACGTGGCAAGGAGCACGGCGTAGAACACGAACGCGGAAAGGTCGCCGCCGCTCATGCGGCCCTCGATCACGTCGCGCCCGCCAACCCACAGGCTGAAGACGATGGACCCGAAGCCAAGGAGGATGACGATCAGGATCTGCGTCGCGCGGGTCCGCACCCGGCGCAGGGCGGCGGCCACCGAACCTTCCACGGCGGCGGCGAAAGACGCGCGATCGACTGGCTCATGGGTGAACGCCTGTACGGTGCGCAAGGCGTTGATGGTTTCCTCGGCATAGGCGCCAAGGTCGGCCACCCGGTCCTGGGCGGCGCGCGACAGGCGGCGCTCCCGCCGGCCGAACAGCACCAGCGGCACGACGACGACCGGGACGACCAGGACGACGATGCCGGCCAGCTTCGCGCTGGTGACCAGCAGCATGGTGAACGCGCCGAGCAACAGGATCGCGTTGCGGAGCCATTGCGAGATCGCCGAACCGATCAGCGCTTGCAGCACCGAGATGTCGGCTGTCAGCCGCGTGAGGATGTCGCCGACACGGGCTGTCTCGAAGAAGGCGGGGGACAGCGAGATGACGCGACTGAACATGTCCCGGCGCAGGTCGGCGGCGACGCGCTCGCCCAGCCACGAGACGAGGTAGAAGCGTGAGAAAGTTGCGCCCGCGAGGGCCGCGACCACGGCGAACATGGCCAGCGCGGCGCGATCAAGGTGCGCCATGCTGCCGGTGGCGAAGCCGAGATCAATCAGTCGCCGGATGCCTTGCCCAAGCGTCAGCACCAACCCGGCCGCCGACAGCAGGGCCATGGTCGCCCCCAGCGCGCGCAGGCGGTAGACCCGCAAATAAGGCAGGAGCAGTCCCAGCGAGCTGATCGCACGGGTTGGCAACTTTCTTGATGCGCCGCTCACGGTGCATGCCTCAAGCGCTTAAGGGCGCGAAACGGGTTGGATTCGCGCCGAGGCATATCTCAAGGCTCCTGGGTTGCTTGTCCTGGTGGCTGATCATCCAGGGACGAGGTGAGGGATATGGGCGCGGCTGTTGAGCGCGTCTTGCGGCCGGAGAGACATATTTGCAACCGGCCTGATGGCCAGTCGCCCTTGTGGAACTTGGTCGGGCGACTGGGATTGGCATTGAAGTCAAAGATCCCGGCTGGAAGCCGCGGAGCGCAACGCATGCCGGCTGTCGCCGGGCCACGGCATGACGATACGCAGCTTGTGACGGCCCATGCATTGCGTTTTGCAACCAACTGTCTCGCGCCATGGGAACTTTGCGACAACCTTCATGACACTCCCATGCTTGGCGGCTATGCTGGGCCTTGGCTGAGGACCAGGATCTCGGCGTTTGGCTGAATGACACGACGCCGCGGCTGGCACTGAACGCCGAGCCTTTTGTGGACGCATGATCGGATGCCGATGAAACAATCCCTGCACCGCCTAACGACCGACACGCGCGGCAAGGGCCTGACCGAGATCACCCGCCCCGTCCTGGACTGGGTTGCCAGCCAGGGGATCGAGACCGGCTTGCTGACGCTGTGGTGCCGGCATACCTCCGCCTCGCTCACGGTTCAGGAGAATGCCGATCCGACCGTGCGCCAGGACATCGTCCGCTACTTCGAGGCGCTTGTGCCTGAGGACACGCAGCGATACGCGCACAATGATGAAGGGGCCGACGACATGCCGGCGCACCTGCGCGCAATGCTGACCAACACGCAGCTAACCATTCCAGTGGCGGACGGCCGCCCCGTGCTCGGCGCCTGGCAGGGCCTGTACCTGTTCGAGCACCGCCGCCAACCTCATCGACGTGAGATCGTGCTGCATCTCCTGGGCGAGTAGATCCTCGCCATCAGCCGGCGCTGGCGCGCTGCCTCCGACGCCAGGGCATGCAGGCATGCGCGTCTCTCGCGCCGCCATGGCCGGGTCTGTCCGAGACGGGCGCGTGTGCCGCTTCAGGCCAGGGTTTCCAAAAACAGCTCCTGGAGGGTGGCCCAGGAACGGGCATCCGCCTCGGCGCCATAGCGAATGGCCTCCGGCATGCCGCGCTTCGCCGCTTCCGGATTGGTGAAGCTGTGCACCGTGTTGCCATAGAGATGCATCTGCCAGTCAACGCCCGCCTCGCGCATCTCGGCTTCAAAGGCCGTCCGTTGCTCGGGGGGGATCATCGGGTCGTCAGCGCCAATGCAGACCAGGATGCGGGGCTTGATGGTTCCGGCCTCGGTTTTCGGCGCGCTGGTCGCCAAGCCGCTGTGGAAGCCAACGACCGCCTTCAGGTCCGCGCCGGACCGGGCAAGCTCAAGCGACATGGTGCCTCCGAAGCAGAAGCCGATCGAGGCCACGCGGGCAGGGTCCACCTCGGGCCGGCTGGCGAGCGCCTTCAGGCCACCGGCGGCGCGGGCACGGGTGCGCATGGGGTCCGCGAACAAGGGCTGCAACAGCCCGATGGCCTGCTGGAGGTCGTCAACAACCCGGCCATCGCCGTGCAGGTCGCACGCCAAGGCGACGTAACCCAGCGCGGCCAGACGCTCCGCGCGGGAGATCGCATGCTCGCCCAGCCCGAAAGCTTCCGGAAAAACGAGGACGCCCGCACGGGGGCCGGACGCCGGCTCGAAGAAGAGTTGGCTCTGCATTGCCAGGCCGTCAGCCTGGTACGTCAGCGTCTCGTGGCGCATCTGATTCCCTCCATCCAGCGTCAGCCTGTTTTGACCATGCGGCACGAAGCATCGCAAGTGATGCCAGGAGGCGCACCGGCCTGCCTTGACGCCGGTCAAGCCAGTTTGCCTGGGATCACGCTGAAGCGGCGTCGGCTTCCCGATCCGTGTTGCTGGCG
>CAXTXZ010000387.1:0-1356 GCA_964248015.1 uncultured Rhodopila sp.
ACAGGTAGCCATCCGGGTCTTGCACGAGAAATTCCCGCTGTCCGCGTTCCTGGTCGCCAACCCTGTACCAAGCGTCGGCGGGAGGTTCATAAAGCGGCCATCCGGCGCTTCGCAGGGCGGCGACAAGGGGCGCTATGTCCTCGGCGCGCATTTGCAGGTTGATGCCACGGCCGAACGGCGGCTCCATCGCGCCGGGTCCCCACCTTCCGTTGCGTTCGCACAGCATGACCTGCAACGGTCCCCGGACCAGGTAGGCAAAGCGGGCGGCCGGACGGTCAAACCCGACGCTGAACCCGAGCAGCCCGCACCAGAAGGCCAGGCTTGGCCGCATGTCCGACACGCTGAGTTCCGGAACAAGAGCGGCCCAACCGTCGGGCGCCTGGCCGCTGCCCGGAGAAGCGGCACGCTCGGCCGGGTCATCGAGCGGCGGCTGGTTCATGAAGTCGCTCATTGGTTAGTCCATGAGGTTTGTCTGCGGCTATCCTGGATGGCGACATCGTGCCCGTGGTTCGCCTGAGACGCTGGATCGGACGGAAGATCCCTTATCAGGGCTGCTTGGTCTCATGCAAACGTGAACGGGCGGATGGGTCTGATCGCACGGCAGCGGCGTAGCGCTAGGCAGCAACCACACTGGGACAATGCCAAAGTGATATTGAAGGAAGCGCTGTTCCTTGGCCGTCATGGCATGCGCCCTGCCTGGATCAGTTTGATGACTGGCGCATGGCTCATGCCCACGCAGGCTTTTGCCCATGTGAAATGGTTTTGCTCGGTTGCTGACGTTACGCAGCCGCCGATTGCCCTGCACGATGTGCTGACGCCGCTGTTCGGCGTTGTCTGCTGCGGGTTCCTGCTGTTGGTCTTCGCGGGATTCCTGGTGGATGGCCATGTCGCGCGGCGCTGGCCCAGGCTCGGCAGCAGTGCCCAGTTGCACGCCGATACCGAAGAGAAGCTGGTTCGTCTCGCCGTTGGCGGCTATTTCCTGTTGCTGTGGGACAAGGGGGCGGTGGTGCTGTGGGAACGTGGCGGCGCGATCCTGACCCCTGAGCTTATGGCCAGCATCGGCTGGATGGGCGCCCTGCAATTCGCCATCGCGGCATTCGTTGCCTGGCGCGGGACGTGCCTGCTCGCCGCGGTTGGGATCTGCATCCTGTATGGCTACGGCATCATGCAGTTCGGCGTCTTCCACATGACCGATTACGTGTTCTTCCCGGGCATCGCGGCTTACCTGGCGCTCACGTCGGTGGACGCGCTGGGCGCGCTCGCGCCGAACGTTGTTTCCGCACTCTGGGGCCAAGGTTCCCGCTTCGCCCGCCCGCGCCACCCGCGTGGGGGGTAGCCCCTGGCCGGGGGGGGGAG
>CAXTXZ010000387.1:1366-4107 GCA_964248015.1 uncultured Rhodopila sp.
TTGCTTTCAGGCGGGTTGGCGTTCGGCCTGATGTGGACGGCGGTGGAGAAATTCGTCTACCCGGAATGGACGCTGGATGTCGTGTCGCGGCATCCGGCCCTCGCGTTCGGCTTTCCGTGGCAGTTCGTCGTCGTGGTCGCGGGCTTCGTGGAGTTCACCCTGGCCTTCTACTTCATGACCGGCCGGGGATTGGTTCGCTTTGGCGCCATCGCGTATGCCTCGGTCTTCATTGCCGCGATCCCGGAGTTCGGCCACTTGGACACGGTCGGGCACATGCCCATCGTCGCCATCCTGGCGGTCGTGTTCCTGCACGGCGCTTCGCCGCTGCAACGTCTGATGGGGATCTGGCAACGCCAGCCCATTGCCAACGCCATGGCTATCCTGGCGCTTTACGTGGTGACGCTGACCGGATTCTTCGGCATGTACTATGGGCTGCAATGGGCCGAATACGGATGATGCGGAGGCACGGGCATGGGTCGCGCCGTCATTGATCCGACCGACGCGGAGGCGAGGCCGGCGCTTCCATCCAGCCGAGCGGCCTGGCCTGAACAAGTCGGATGGCTTCATGCCGCCTGCCTGAAACGGCATGAAAACGAGTAAGCCTTGCGGCATGGCTCGGGCAGCGATGGCCTGTTGCCAGGCCGGCTAGCTGTCTTGGCCATAGCGCGGCCAGCGGAACGGGATGGCGGAGCAGCCACAGGCCGATCCCCGCGATCAGCAGCAGGACAATGAGATTCTCGGTGGCGGAGCCGGTACGGCACAGGGGTAAGCTCCAGGTGCCGGGAAACGGCCAGGCCAGCCGCAGGCCCCGGGGCGTGAGCATGTCGGCCGCCAGATGGGACAGGTAGCCGACCGTCAAGGCGGCCACCGCGCCGCGCGCATAGCCGGCGTGCAGCAGCAACACGGTCAGGCTGACGGCCGCGATGGCCGAATGTGTCACGCCGCGATGGCCTAGCGCGGAGGCGACCGCCGTTGAAACCGGCCGCGTGCGCTGCCCGACCCAGGATTTCGGATGGTCGATGTCGGGCAGCAGCGATCCCAGCACCACGATGACGAGGGCCAGCGGATCGACGACAGGCAGGTGCAGCGCCGGGGCCGCGGCGATCCATGACGCGAGGCCGACGACGACGTGCGATCGGGCCATCATGGGCGGGCGCGGCGATCCTGTGGGCGTGGGCGATCAGCCGATGGGCGGCTTAGCCTGTCAGGTCGCGCCATTCCGCCTCGGTCATTGTCCGCACGCCGAGTTCGACCGCCTTGCGGGCTTTTGAGCCGGCATCGGCACCGACCACGACGATGTCCGTCTTCTTCGAGACGGTGTCGGTCACTTTCGCGCCGAGGGTTTCGGCGCGGGCCTTGGCTTCCGGGCGGGTCATGGTTTCGAGGGCGCCGGTGAAGACGACGACCTTGCCTGCGACCGGGCTGTCCGTGGCGCTTGCCTGGGCCTCGTCCTCGATTGCCAGTTCCGTCACGAGTTCGTCGAGGGTGGCGACGTTGCGAGGCTCGGTGAAGAAATCAACCAGTTCCTCGGCGATGGAGGGGCCGACGCCGGTGATGCTGCCCAGGGCGAGGCGTTCGTCGGAGCCTATGGTGACAGCCTGGAGCATCTGCTCGCGCCAGTTGGCGAAACTGCCGTAGTGCCGGGCCAGGAGCTTGGCGTTGGTGGCGCCGATGCGGCGTATGCCCAGCGCGTAGATGAAGCGGGCGAGCGGGATGGCGCGGCGGGCGGCGATGGCGCGGGACAGGTTGCGGGCGGACTGCTTGCCCCAGCCTTCCCGCGTGGCGATGGCGGCCTCGCGCTCCGGCAGCTTGAAGATGTCGGCGGGGCGGCGCAGCCAGCCCTCATTGTGGAATTCCTGGATGGTTTTCTCGCCGAGGCCGTCGATGTCGAAGGCGGGGCGGGAGACGAAGTGGATCAGGCGCTCGACAAGCTGGGCGGAGCAGATCAGGCCGCCGGTGCAGCGGCGCACGACCTCGTTCGGGGCGCGCACGGCGTTGCTGCCGCAGGCGGGGCAGGTTCGCGGAAAGGCGAAGGGGATTGCGTCGGCGGGGCGGCGGTCTGTCAGGACAGAAACGATCTGCGGGATGACGTCGCCGGCGCGTTGCAGGATCACGGTGTCGCCGGGGCGGACGTCCTTGCGGGCGATTTCGTCCTCGTTGTGCAGGGTGGCGCGGGCGACGAGGACGCCGCCGACGTTGACGGGTTCCAGTTCGGCGACGGGGGTCAGGGCGCCGGTGCGGCCGACCTGGATGCGGATGTCGCGCAAAACGGTGATCGCCTGTTCGGCGGGGAACTTCCAGGCGATGGCCCAACGCGGGGCGCGGCCGACGAAGCCCAGGCGGCGTTGCAGGGCAAGATCGTTGACCTTGTAGACGACGCCGTCGATGTCGTAGCCGAGGCCGGAACGCTCCAAACCGATTTCGGCCTGGAAGGCTTCGGCGTCGGATTCGTTTCGCAGGATGCGGGAAAGGGGGTTGACGGTGAAGCCCCAGGCTTTCAGGCGTTGGAGGTAGCCCCAGTGGGTTTCGGCGACGGGTTGGCTGCTTTCGCCCTGGGCGTTGGCGAACCGCGAGGCGCTGCTGCCATCGCGCGCGCAGCTCGATGAGGCGACGGCAGAGGTGGACGCGGCACGCGAGCGCCTGGCCGGCGCGGTGGTGATCGACTACGTCGTGCCCGACTATTACGCGCGGCTCCCCAAGTCCTGCATGGGCGGCTGGGGGCGGCGCTTCATCGTCGTCAC
>CAXTXZ010000387.1:4117-4599 GCA_964248015.1 uncultured Rhodopila sp.
CGGCGTTGCGGGGGTTGGCGAAGATCTTGCCGCCGGCCTCGGCCTGGGCCTGGTTGAGCGCGAGGAAGTCGGCCTTGGTCATGAACACCTCGCCGCGGATCTCGATCATTGCGGGCGCGTCGCCACCCAAAGTTTCGGGGACGGATTTCACCGTGCGCAGGTTGGCGGTGACGTCCTCGCCCACCGTGCCGTCGCCTCGGGTCGCGCCTCGGACGAAACGGCCGTGCTCGTAGGTCAGGTTGATCGACAGGCCGTCGATCTTGGGTTCAGCGACGAACTCCAGAGGATCGGCGCGGCCAAGGAACCGTTTGGCGCGGGCGCGGAATTCGGCGAACTCGGCGGCGTCGAAGGCGTTGTCCAGCGACAGCATCGGGGTGCGGTGGCGGAGCTTGGCGAAACCGGATTCGGGCGCGCCGCCGACGCGGGTGGAGGGGGAGTCAGGGCGGATCAGGGCGGGGAAACGGGCCTCGATCTCGGCGTTG
>CAXTXZ010000388.1:0-4588 GCA_964248015.1 uncultured Rhodopila sp.
CCCAAAACGCATCAGCCACGCTAAACGTCCATAAACAATCGCAAACGGCTCTAAAGCATGCGTAAAAAGCCGTTTGGGCCTGATTTGACATTTGTCCTGCCATTCCGTCACTTAGACAGCCGGTTATGTTAGGCCGGAGGAAACAGAAGTACGGAGGCTGAATGAGGCTGGTGCGTGTTTTGCTGATGGTGAGTGCCATTGGAGGAATAGCGGGATGGGCCAATGCGGCACCCCTGCCTGTGGGAGCACCGACCGCGACGCAGGAAGCTGAACGGTTGGACAAACTGCCGCCGGTCGAGCCAACGCATGGCGTGCGTATTGATCGCTCCGGCCGGACCGAAAAAGGCCGAGCATCTTATTACGCCAGCCGTTTTCAGAATCGCAAGATGGCTGACGGACGCCGCATGAATCCAAATTCCAATATTGCCGCCAGCAAGAACCTGCCACTCGGCAGCGTGGCCAAGGTCACCAATCTGGACAACGGCAAGACCGCTACAGTTAAGATCGAGGATCGCGGCCCATATGTTGATGGGCGCGTGGTCGATCTGGCACCTAAGGTTGCCACCGAGCTTGACATCAAGCAAGAAGGCGTCGCACCGGTCGAAGTAAAGCCCATAACGCTTCCTCAATCCGACGGACAAGTCGGACTTGGCGCAGGCGCTGCAGAGGCGAACCCACAGGAGTTGACCTCTGCTGTTGAAGTCACCAAATCATTGACTGAACAAAAAATGCGGAAATAACAGGCTCGTCAGCGACTGCCGCTATATTACCCGGCCGGCGACTGCGTCCAATCGTGCCAGCAGAGCTTTATCACGCCGACCGTCCGCCGTAATGATGGCGTTTTCCAGCGCCCGGTCACAGCCACAGGGACAAGGTTGCCGCTCTTGGCCGAGAGATGGCACGATTGCCTGAACAAGATGCCGAGCCCGCTGTGCATTGCCTAACAGGATACGCACAATCGACTCAACCGTGACGTGGTCATGATCGGGATGCCAACAGTCAAAATCAGTAACCATGGCGACTGTGGCGTAACAAAGCTCCGCTTCGCGTGCGAGCTTTGCCTCGGGCATGTTTGTCATGCCGATGACGCTGCAGCCCCAGGAACGGTAGAGCTCGCTTTCCGCTTTGGTTGAGAACTGCGGCCCCTCCATCACAAGATAGGTGCCGCCTCGGGTCACCGGCAGGGTCAGCGCCGTGGCAGTGGCGAACAGGGCATCGCCCAACCGCCCGCAAACGGGATGCGCCATCGATACATGCGCCACGACGCCGTCGCCAAAGAAGCTTTTCTCCCGCGCGAAGCTGCGGTCGATGAATTGGTCCACCACGACGAAATGGCCTGGCGGCAAGTGCTCCCTCAGGCTGCCCACGGCTGACAAAGAAAGAACGTCCGTGACGCCGGAGCGCTTCAATGCGTCGATGTTGGCACGGTAGTTAAGATGGGTCGGAGACGTCGGATGGCCGCGACCATGTCGTGGCAAGAACACGCACCGCACGCCTTGCAAGCGTCCGAACAAAAGCTCATCCGACGGGTCGCCCCAGGGCGTGGCAACCCGTCGCCAGGTCTTGTCTTCCAGTCCATCAACATCGTACAGGCCAGAGCCACCGATAATGCCGATGACCGGGTCGGTCATGGCGCTAATGGAGGACGTTGGACCATACTTTCCGTTTTACCATGTAGGTCAGCCCGGTCATAAACGCCAGGAACAGGATAATGCGGACGCCTATCTGTTTGCGTTCCACTGTTTCAGGATTAGCGGCCCAAGACAGGAAGGTGACTACGTCATGGGCTTCCTGTGCCAGCGAGTTTGAGGTGCCATCGACATATTCGACTGTGCCATCCTCCAGTGGATGCGGCATGCCGATCTGATGACCTGGGTACATCTTGTTGTAGTACATCCCCTCTTGCATCTTAAAGTCCGTAGGTGCCGGCACATAGCCGGTCAGGATGCTATAGACGTAATCAGGGCCACCTTCACGTGCATTCACGATCAGCGACAGGTCGGGTGGCAGCGCGCCGTTGTTGGCAATGCGTGCCGCCTTTTCATTCGGGAACGGCGAACGGAACTGGTTGGCGGGCGTCGCTGGCCCTTCCTTTGGCGCGCCCTGATCATCAAGGCCTTGCGGCACCGTGAAGCCGGCGGCAATCGCCTTGACCTGCGCCTCATCCAATCCGATGCCTGAAAGGTCGCGATAGTGCAGCAAATGCATTGAGTGGCAGTTGGAGCAGACCTGCGCATAGATCGAGAAGCCACGTTGCGCCGCGGCGAGGTCAAAGGTGCCGAACAGCCGCTGGAAGCTCCATTTCTGGTGCGACATCGGGTCGTCTTCCGCGAAGGCCGGGACGGTTAGCAGCCCGGTCGCGAAGATCCCGCCCAGGAGAAAGCGCAGCTTGCTCATCAGGCTTTCTCCATCGGCTTCGCGGTGGCGCCGGAGGGCAACGGTCCGCCCCCACGCCGGCTCATGATCGGCTGGCTGATGCTCTCAGGCAGCGGCAGCGGCCGTTCCAGCTTGCCGAGGACCGGCAGTATCACCAGGCAGTGCAGGAAGTAGTACAGCGTGGACACACGGCTGAGCACAACCCAAATGCCTTCCGGATGGTGCGCGCCGCAGACGCCAAGCGTGACAACCGAGACAACCCAAAGGAAGATGAGCTGGCGATAGATCGGCCGGAACCGCGCGCTGCGCACCGGGGACGTATCCAGCCACGGCAGCACGAACAGGACCAGGAGAGAACCAAACATCATGCAAACGCCCAGCAGCTTGTTCGGCACCGAACGCAGGATGGCGTAATATGGCAGGAAGTACCACTCCGGCACAATGTCCGCAGGCGTTTGCAACGGGTTAGCTGGAATGAAATTGTTCGGGTCGCCTAGGTAGTTTGGTGCGAAGAACACCATCGCGGCGAAGACCATCAGGTAGACGCAAATCCCGACGCTGTCCTTGATCGTGTAGTAGGGATGGAACGGCAGCGTGTCCTGCGGGGATTTCACGTCAATGCCCAGTGGATTGTTCGATCCAGTGATATGCAACGCTGCAACATGCAGGAAAATGACGCCAACCAGCAGGAACGGAATCAGGTAATGAAGTGCAAAGAACCGGTTCAGGGTCGGGTTGTCGACACTGAACCCGCCCCAAAGCAGGGTAACGATTTTCGGCCCTACCACAGGAAAGGCTGAAAACAGGTTGGTGATTACCGTGGCGCCCCAGTATGACATCTGCCCCCAAGGCAGCACGTATCCCATAAAGGCCGCAGCCATCATCAGCAGCAGGATAACAACGCCCAGCATCCAAAGCAACTCGCGCGGGGACTTGTATGAACCGTAGTACAAGCCGCGGAAGATGTGGATGTAGACAACGATGAAAAACATTGATGCGCCGTTCTGATGAATGTAGCGCAGCAGCCAGCCATAATTCACGTCACGCATGATGTGTTGCACGGAGTTGAACGCCAGCTCGGTGTTCGGCTGGTAGTTCATCGCCAGGAAGATCCCGGTCAAGATCATGATAACGAGGTTAATCAGCGCCAGCGCGCCGAAGTTCCAAAAATAGTTGAAGTTTTTCGGAGTCGGAAAAACCCCGTACTCCTTCTGGATCATGGTGAAGACGGGTAGGCGCGCATCAATCCAGTTGATCACCGGATTGGCGATTTCGCTCTTGTGCAGGCCGGCCATGGCTAAATTCCTGTCGCGGATCGGACTATTGAACGGGTCAACCAATCTTGATCTTGGTATCGGATTCGAATGCGTAAGGGGGCACGGGAAGATTGGCCGGCGCTGGCCCATGCCGTACCCGGCCAGACGTGTCATACTGGCTGCCGTGGCAAGGGCAGAACCAACCGCCCCATTCGCCGCGTGGGTCCGAAGGCTTGTTGCCCAAGGGCACGCAGCCGAGATGGGTGCAGATGCCGATCAGCACGATCCATTGGTCGTGCCCGGGCCGTGTGCGCGCGGCATCGGACACTGGCTCGATCAACTGGCCGAGGGGAACGTCCTGGGCTTCCTTGATCTCAGCGGGCGTGCGGTGGCGGACGAAGATCGGCTTGCCTTGCCATACGATGGTTATGCCTTGCCCGACCACGACGGGGGCCAGGTCAACCTCGACCGATGACAGCGCCAAAACGTCTTTCGAAGGATTCATCGAGTCAATGAACGGCCATGCGATCGCACCGGCGCCGATCGCGGCGCCCGCCACGGCGACCAGTTGCAACAGGTCGCGTTTGGTAACGTCAGGAGAAGAGGTTGCATGAGTGCCGGCGGACGCGTTAGCCATACTTTCCCTCGCATTATGTCGGCCCAACCGCTAATGCGGCTAGCCATTGACCAGCCCGCAAGCTGGTCCGGGACACCCGCCTGTTGCCCCTGAGACGGCGTTCGGCGCAGTCTGAAGGCCGGACAACTGCTCTGCAACATGCTGGCAGCAGGGGTTATCCCGACTACAGCCCAGGAACAAGTGCAAAATGCCTGAAAATCTTCCCGTGGCGCCACATGCGGTCCTGCAGCCCGCCGCCCGTGCCTGGTTCGAAACTCTCCGAGACCGGATCTGCGCCACCTTCGAGGCCATTGAAGACGCCGGTAACGGCGACAGCCCC
>CAXTXZ010000389.1:0-4572 GCA_964248015.1 uncultured Rhodopila sp.
CGAAGCAGGAACGGCTTGGCGACTGTCGGCCTCAGCGCGTAACGCGGCTCCAGGCCGTCCGTGCCATAGCCCGTGGCGAAAACAAAAGGCACGCCGCGCGCCGTCAGCGCCTCGGCGATGGGGAACACCGGCTCCCCGCCGATATTGACATCCAGCACGGCGCCATCAAGCGCCACGTTGGCCGAGGAGGCGATCGCCATGCCCTTCTCAACCGTCCCCGCGACGCCCACCACGACGCAGCCGAGATCGGTCAGCATGTCCTCGACCATGATGGCAAGCACAGCCTCGTCCTCGACCACCAGGATGCGCCGTCCCTTCAAGGTGGGCGCCGGCGTCGTCACGCCGCCACCGCGATCTTCCTCGAAACCGGGAACCGCATGACGCAGCACACGCCGGCCGGCGCGAAATCGAGCCTCACCTCGCCATCCAGTTCCCTTGCCAGCGCGCGCTCAAGCAGGCGCGACCCGAAGCCCAGGCGGCTGGGCGGCTGGACGCTTGGCCCGTTCGTCTCGCGCCAGACGATCTCAAGCGTGGGCGCGTCGGCATCAGGCGCCATGCGCCACCGCACCGCCACCCGCCCGGCCTGGACCGACAGGGCGCCATGCTTGGCGGCATTGGTCACAAGCTCATGGAAGGCCAGGTTCAGCGTCACCGCCGCGTTGGGGTTAAGCCGCACCGGCGGCCCGTCGGCGGCGATCAGGCAGCGTCCCGCCGCGTTCGGGTTCAGGTCAATCGTCTTGCCGATCACTTCGGCCAGCGACGCGCCGTCCCAGTAGGTGTCGGCCAGCAGGTCGTGCGCCCGCGCCAACGCGCCGATGCGCGCCGTCAGGTTCTCGTTGAACGCCGAGGGCGATTCCGCGCTTCGCAGCGTCTGCATCGCGATCGACTGCACCGCCGCCAGCGTGTTCTTGACCCGGTGGTTCAGTTCATCCACCAGCGCCTTTTGCCGTTCCTCCGCCTGCTTGCGCTCCGTCACGTCGCGCGACACCCCCGTCATGCGCGCCGGCGCCCCATCGGCGCCGTAGATGGCTTGGCCGCGTATCTCCACCCAGGTGACGCGGCCATCCCGGTGCCGCACCCGGTACTCGACGGCAAGGGCGGACCGGCTCGCGATGGCTTCCTCGACCGCCGCGTGATGCATCGCCCAGTCGTCAGGATGGATGCGGCTCAGGAAGTCGTCATACGAATCGAGCGCCTCCGTCTCGCCAAGCCCCAGGTCGGTTCGGCAAATCGTCGAGGTCACGATCTGGCGCGTCGCCAGGTCCACCTCCCAACTGCCAAGCTGGCCAGCTTGCAGGGCAAACGCCAGGCGCCGCTCGCTTTCGCGCAGCGCCTCGTGCCCGCGCGTCCTGTGCATGTCCGCGCGCCGGTCACGCCGCGGCCCCGCCGCCTCGTCTTGCCGCCGGACCAGGCAGGCCACCTCGTCAAGCCCGGCCTTCAGCGCGCGGGCGTCGAACAGCCGCGCCGCGTCCTCCTCGGGCCGCCCCAGGGCCGGCGCGCCGGGCGCCTCGGCCAGCACATCCTCGATCAGTTGCAGTATCAGCTTCAGCGGGGCACGGAACTCCTGCGACAGGTTGGCATACAACACGGCATGCGCCTGATCGAGAGCGGCAAGCGCCGTGGCGCGCCGGCGCTGCTCGGCGCACGCCTGCTCCTTGGCAAGGGCAGCGCCCACGACGGCCGCCACCTGGCCATGAAACGCCCGGTAGGCGCCATCCAGCGGCAGGCGTGCGCTGACCCCCGCCATCATCAAGGCGACGGGCAGGTCCGATCCCGGCAGCGCGATTGGCACCAGGACCGCCCTGTCCGGCGTCTCGGGATACGGGCCGCGCGGGATGCCCGCCAGAGCCGCCGCCAGGCCGCTGGCAACCATGGGCCTCCGCCCCTCAAGGACATCAGGCAGCGGCCAGGGGGACGCCTTGTCCGTTTGCAGGAAGTCGGGATTCAAGCGAGTCCCGGCGGGCAGGCCGGCGCATCCGGCAAGCCTGTAGCGGAAACCGGCGTCCGCGAGCCGCTCCAGCCGGTAGAACATCGCGAACGGAACATCGCGCGCATGATCCGCAAGCGCGGCGGCTGCCAGGCCCAGGATCTCATCCGCCGTTTCCGCAGCTTCAAGCCGCTTCGTCAGCGCCCGCGCG
Source organism: uncultured Rhodopila sp. (assembly GCA_964248015.1). Lineage (GTDB taxonomy): Bacteria > Pseudomonadota > Alphaproteobacteria > Acetobacterales > Acetobacteraceae > Rhodopila. The sequence continues at coordinate 2,139 of CAXTXZ010000389.1, forward strand.
GCCCCGGCCCGGCGCTCGGCCAGCACGGCCGGGGTTGTCTCGATCATCAACTGGAACAGCCCGCCAACGCCGCCGGCTTCGTCGCGGACCGGACTGCTGGAGACGGTGAAGAAACACTCCTCCAGGCAGCCGTTTCTGTTGACAAACAGTCGCTGGTTCTCCCGGCAGGACGCCGCCTCCCCCGGCGTGGGCGCGCCGGTTTCGCCAAGGGCCGCCGAGGCGGCGGGGGCGCCCAGCACGGCCGGATGGCCTTCAGCGCGGATGGCCCTGTAGCGGTCGTTGAAGATCTGTATGCGTTGCGGCCCCCACAGAAGACGGGCCGGCAACGGCGACATCAGGCAGGCGCTGACCATCGACCGCAGGCTTTGCGGCCAGAACTCGATCGAGTCGAGCGGCGTGCTGGACCAATTCCTCATGACGATGAGTTTGGTCATGGCTCCGCCGCCAGCCAGGAAATCAAGCCCGCCGGCGCGAGGCTGGAGACAAAGCGTGTCCATGGTGCGGTCTCCGGCTGCGGCGTGTGGTTTGCTTAACAAGGTTGAACCCCTGAATTACCAGCCGGTGAACCAGTTCCAATGAAACCAAGGCTCCTGAGGCTCGGCGCGTTGGGTTCACTGATCCAGCGGCGTTCGATCAGCTTCCCAACGATCCGGTTTCCGCGCTCATGGCTTTGGCTGCACCGGGCGATCAATCCCGACGAAATGTCACTGCTCGAAGCATCGCCCCCTGTCCATGAAAGTTCTATTTATAGATGCAGACCAGCCATAGCAACACACGTTAAAGTTGTCTTAACGCGGGTAGTGTCACAATCTTGTCACCTCGTTGCGAAAGCGCGAACAACCGCCTGGCAGGGTGGCATGGCGGCCGATGGTGATTTGGGGCAGGATTGGCGAACCTCAGGCTCTCTTGAGGGCTACCTTCACCTTGGCAGGACAAGCTTTGATGTTCGATCTCCCCGAAGAGCACAGGATGCTCCAGGAACTCGTCGCCAAATTCATCGACCGCGACGTCATCCCGTTGGAAAAGGGCGTCCTCGCCCGCGAGATGTCCGGCCAGGGGTCCGGCCTGGCGCCGGACGAGGAAGCCCGTCTCCTCGGCGTCTGCAAGCAACTCGGCCTGTGGGGCCTCGACGTGCCGGAGGAATACGGCGGCGCGAACCTGCCCTACATCGCCCTGGCCGGCGTCCACGAGGAACAGGGCCGCACCTGCGTGCCCTTCACCTTCCCCCCCGACAGCCCCAACCTGCACATGCTGATCGCCGTCGCCAACGACGAGCAGAAAAAGAAGTACCTCGACCCCTACGCCCGTGGCGAGGCCCACTCGGCCATCGCCATCTCCGAGCCAGGCGCGGGCGGCGACCCGGCCGGCATGGCCACCCGCGCCGTCAGGGACGGCAACGATTGGGTCATCAACGGCCGCAAGATCTGGGTCAGCCGCGTCCCGCAGGCGGATTTCGTCATCGTCATGGCCCGCACCGGCGAGGGCAAGCGTGCCGAGGGCGTCACCGCCTTCATCGTCGAGCGCGGCACCCGCGGCTTCATCATCGAGCGCGAAATCCCCATGCTTGGCGGCCAGCGCACCTACGAGCTTGTCTTCGAGGACTGCCGCATCCCCGCCAGCCAGATCCTCGGCGCGGAGGGCAAGGGCTATGCCCCCATGCAGTTGCGCCTGACCGTCCGCCGTTTGCAGATGGGCGCATGGTGCATCGGCATGGCTCGCCGAGCGCTGGACATGATGGTGGAGCACGCCAAGCAGCGCGTCACCTTCGGCCAGCGACTCGCCGACCGCCAGGCAATCCAGTGGTGGATCGCCGACGCGGCGGTGAAGATCCACGCCTGCCGCCTGATGGTCCAGGACGCCGCCGCCAAGGCCGACGCCGGCCGCGACGTCCGCACCGAAGCCTCCATGGTGAAGCTCTACGCCACCGAGATGGCCACCGAGGTCGTCGACCACGCCATGCAGACGTTTGGCGCGATGGGCGTCGCCAAGGAATTGCCCTTGCAACTGATGGCGCAGAAGGTCCGCACCATGCGGGTCTACGAAGGCCCGTCCGAGGTCCACCGCATGGCCATCGCCCGGCGGATCATCGGCAAATGACCCTCATGCCCCGCATCAAGGCGGGGATGTGGGTCGGCATGGCGCTGCGCATGGGCAACGCCGATGGCCGCTACGGCACGGTCGTGCGCAAGGGCGACCCGGACGCGGGCGGCGTCCTGGTCGCCCTGCGCAACCGGGACGGCGTGTCGGTCCTGTCGCAGCTACGCTCCGCCGAGGGCGAACTCGCCTGGATGCGCGCCACCGGCCCCGCCGCGGTCGATGACCCCACGGCGGACGCCTACATCGCGCGACAGGTGAAATTCGACCCCGACCTGTGGGTGCTGGAGTTCGAGGCGCCCGACCTGCTGCCGCCGTTCGAGGCCAAGCTCGTCTGAGC
>CAXTXZ010000390.1:0-4566 GCA_964248015.1 uncultured Rhodopila sp.
ACCGCTTTGAAAAGAAGAACCTTGCTTCAGGCCGGAGCCGCTTTCACTCTGGCCGCTCCGGGCATTGTCCGCGCCGCCGGCACGCGGGTGCTGAAATTCATCCCGCAGGCTGACTTGGCGGTGCTCGATCCCGTGTGGACCACGGCCTATGTCAACAGGAATAAAGAAATGATGGTGTTCGACACGCTGTATGGCCTGGACGCGTCTTTCCAGCCGCAGCCGCAGATGGTCGAGGGCGCGCAAACCAGCGCTGACGGCAAGGAATGGAAGCTGACCCTGCGCCCCGGATTGAAGTTCCATGACGGCGCGCCGGTGCTGGCGCGGGACTGCGTCGCCTCGATCCAGCGCTGGGGCAAGCGCGACGCCTTCGGACAGGCGCTGATGGCGGCGACCGACGAACTGTCGGCCCCCGACGACAAGACCATCCAGTTCCGCCTGAAGCAGCCGTTTCCGCTGCTGCCCTCCGCCCTGGGCAAGATCGGCGTCAACGTCTGCGCGATGATGCCGGAGCGCCTCGCCAAGACCGACCCGTTCACCCAGGTGACCGAAATGGTCGGCAGCGGGCCTTTCCGCTTCAAGGCTGATGAGCGGGTCGCCGGCGCGAACGTCGTTTACGAACGGTTCGCCGACTACGTGCCTCGGCCAAGCGGAACGCCGGAATGGACATCGGGGCCGAAGCTGGTGAATTTTGATCGCGTCGAGTGGAACGTCATCCCGGACGCCGCCACCGCGATGGGCGCCCTGGCCAACAACGAGGCGGACTGGTGGGAGCAGCCGACCTTCGACCTGCTGCCGCTGCTGCGCAAGAACAGCGGCGTGGCGCTGGAAACCTTGGACCCCACCGGCTTCCCGTCCATGATGCGGTTCAACCAGTTGTTCCCTCCGTTCGACAACCCGGCGATCCGCCGAGCGCTGCTTGGGGCGGTGGATCAGGCGGATTACATGACGGCGGTGGCGGGGACTGATCCTTCCGGCTGGAAGGACAAGGTCGGCTTCTTCCCGCCCGGCTCGCCGCTCGCCAGCGATGTCGGAATGAAGGCGCTGGAGGGGCCGCGTGATGTCGGCAAGGTCAAGAAGGACCTGATCGCGGCGGGCTACAAGAACGAGAAGATCGTCGTCATGGTCGCCTCGGACTTTCCGGTGCTGAACGCCATGGGGCAGGTCGGCGCGGACATGCTGCAACAGGTCGGCATGAACGTCGATTTGCAGGTGACGGACTGGGGTTCGGTGGTGCAGCGCCGCGCCAGCCGCAACGCGCCCGACAAGGGCGGCTGGAGCGTGTTCTTCACCAGCTTCGCCGGCGTGGACCAGTTCACGCCGGCCGGGCATCTGGGGCTGCGCGGCAACGGCGCGAACGGCTGGTTCGGCTGGCCGACGGAGCCGAAGCTGGAGGAACTGCGCGCCGCCTGGTTCAGCGCCCCCGACGCGGCAACGCAGAAGAAGATCGGCGAGCAGATCCAGGCCGAGGCTTTCGAAAGCGTGCCCTACCTGCCGCTGGGCGAATACTTCCAGCCGACCGCGCATTCGAAGGCCATCAGCGGCTTGCCGAAAGGCTTCCCGATATTCTGGGGGGTGACGAAAGCGGCGTAGGCAGGCGCCCATGCCCCGCCTGCACGCGCAACGCCGAAGTCCCGGCAATCTGGGTGGCCAGGCTGCCGGCCGGCGCTCGCCGCCAAGGCATGCGGCTGGCTGCCCTCCCGCGCGAACAGGTCAACCACGAAGCGCTTCAATCCTCTGGCTGTCGCCCGGATCGGCAAGCGCCGTGCTCACGTGTAGCCGCCGCCCTCTTCCCGGTCCTTCGCCGCGTTTTCCTGCGCCTCCTCACTCACCTTTTGGGTGGCTCCGGTTGCTGGCTTCGCGGTGTCGCTGCCGGGTTTGGCGGGCGCGGGTTTGGCGTCGTCCCCGACGGGCGAGGGTTCGGCATTGGTGTCGGCGGGCGATGATTCACTCATGGAGTTTCCTTTCCGGATTCAGATTTGGCGAATTGGCCCTGATGGCCCGAGGCCGCTAGCGGGCCTCATGCCGAAGTGACAGCAGCCCACGACGCGGACGGCCTTCAGGCTGGACGAACGGGATGGGCGTGACGGCAGCATTCTTCGTGTCGCTGACACTTTCCTGGAACGCCGCGAACCCATGCGCGTTGCCAGGAAATCCTCAATCAAAAGCCACGGGCACTACTCGCCATCATTCACCGGCGCCGCCGGAAGCTCCACCCGTTCAACCGGCTCGCCTTTGTCCACCTGCGCGAGCGGCAAGTCGGGCGCCGGTTTTGCCTTCGCCTTCGCCTTCGCAACCGGCGGAGGCGGCACCCACGGCCGGTCGCCCCGCTCCATCCGGTCCGTCAGCACCCTGGCGCCGCTCGGCTCAAGCCAGATCGCGGCGCTGCCGTTCCGCCAGACAACGAAGCGGTCCACCAAGGCCGGCCACGGCTTTGGGCATAACCCCCGCGCCGGTTCAGCCGAGACGATCACCGAGACGACGTTGCACCCGGACGGCCGGGTCGGTCCCCGCACCAGCAACGCCCCCGGACGATCGGCATAGGGCCGCAGCACGCAGAGATCCTTTTCGCAGCGCACGACGCCGCCCGGTTCCTCGCCCAGGTCAGGGATCGGCTGGAACGAACCGACGGCCCAGTATTGCGCCCAGGCGTCCTCGGTGAACCGCGAGCCGCCCTGCGCGTGCTGCACGAACGCGCCGCGCGGCGTGCGCAGCGCGATCAGGCGGCCATCGGCTGAAACCAGCAGGTCGGGCGGATGATCCACCAAGGGCGAGGCCAAGCCCAGCGCCATCACCAAGACGCCCGCCAGGCGACGCCGCGTCCGCCAAAGGCCCAGCCATGCCAGGCCGAGGGAAAACACGCACAATCCCCAGGCGGGCAGATGCGGCACATCGAACGTCGCCGCCGGCAGGGCCGAGGTGGCGCGGGCGACCCACAGGACCGCCTCGGCCCCCCATCCCATCGGCGCCAGCGCCAGGAACTCCAGGTGCAGCGGCATCAGGAACAGCGCGATCAGCCCGGCCGGCATCACCCACAGCGCGGTCAGCGGCACGGCGACCATGTTCGCGATGACGAAATAAACCTGCACATGGCCGAAATGGTAAGCGCCGTACGGCGCGGAGGCCGTGCCGGCGAGCGCGCTGGTCAGCGCCAGCGCCGCGAGGTGCGACAGGAGCCGCCGGCGCCAGCTTTCGCCGTGCAGCCGCTTCAGCCAGGGGCGCAGCGCCTCATAGCCGGAGATCAGCGCCAGCACGGCGGAGAAGCTCATTTGGAACGACACGCCGGGCACTTCCTGCGGCGCCAGCAGCATCAGCGCCATGCCGGCCAGCGCCAGCCCACGGACGGACACCGGCCGCCGGTCCGCCAGCACCGCGACGGTGAGCAGGCACGCCATGACGAAGCTGCGCACGATCGGCACGTGCATGCCGGTCAGCACCATGTAGGCGCCGCCGCAGCCCAGCGCGCACAGCGCCGACAGTTTCTTGGTCGGCCAGAACAGGCTGGCGTGCTCGCTCAGCGCGAAGCCGTAACGCGACAGGGCCAGCGCGAAGCCCATCACGATGCCTATGTGCAGCCCGGCCACGGCGAGCAGGTGCGCCAGCCCGGAGTCGCGGAACGCCGCGTGGTCCGCCTCGGGGATGGCCATGGACGCGCCGGTCAGCAGCGTCACCGACACCGCCCCCGCCGCCCCCGGAATCACCGCGACGACCCGCGCGGCGATGGTTTCGCGCAGCCATTGCACGAAGCGCATGGGCGCCGACGGGATCGCGGCGGCGGTGCGCTCCACCTTGCCGAGGGCGAAGCCTGATCCGCCGAGGCCGCTGTAGAAAGCGTCGCGTTGCAGGTCCCAGGCGCCCGGATAGGACGGCATGGCCGGCGGATGCACCAACGCGCGGACGCTGACGCTGTCGCCGCTGGCCAGCGGGGTCTCGTCCTTTGCCCGCAGGCGCACGCGGGCGGAGCGGCGGAGCGGCGTCGCGGCGCCGTCGAGCCAGGCTGGCTTGATCGTGATGCGCCGGCCCTCCGGCAGCGTCTCCACCGCCGCGATCGAGCCGGTGACGATCGTGGCCTTGCTCGGCAACCCCGCTTCGATCGGGGGCGCCCGCGCCGTGGCAAGCTGCGCGGAGGCAAACCCCAGCGCCGCCGCCGCGACCGGCGCCAGCAGCCAGCGCACCCGTGGCAGCAGCACGGCGGCGGCGATGGATGGCGCGGCGATGGCTGGCCCGATCCACAGGGCAGGCTCGAACCGCAGCATGTAGTAGCCCAGGACGCCCGCGCCCATGAACACCGGCAGCCAGAGCACCAGCCGCTCCGACTCCGCGTCCATCCAGGCATGCAGTGCAGCAATCGGCCTCATGCGGGGCAAACTAGATGGCAACCGTCTACAAATGGTGAACCGGCGTGCTAGATCGGAGGGCATGACCGTCCGCACCCGCTTCGCCCCCAGCCCAACCGGCCCGCTGCACATCGGCGGCGTCCGCACCGCCCTGTTCAACTACCTGTACAGCCGCCACCACGGCGGCGAGTTCCTGCTGCGGATCGAGGACACCGACCGCCAGCGCAGCACC
>CAXTXZ010000391.1:0-3556 GCA_964248015.1 uncultured Rhodopila sp.
CTGTCGGCGCGGGAGAATGCCGATGTCGACGCGCTGCTGCGCCAAGCGGACATGGCGCTGTACGCGGCGAAGCGCGAGGGCCGCGGCACATGGCGCCATTTTGAATCGACGATGGAACACGAGGCGCAAGCACGCCGAGGCCTTGAAGCGGACCTCCGGCAGGCGTTGGAACAGGATGCCTTCCGGCTCCATTACCAGCCGCAGGTGCTTATTGAAGACGGGCGGGTCTACGGATTTGAGGCCTTGTTGCGCTGGCACCATCCGACCCGTGGCCTGGTGATGCCCGGCGACTTTATCCAATGCGCTGAAGAAACCGGCTTGATCGTCCCGATTGGCGCCTGGGTGCTCCGTACCGCGCTGCTTCAGGCGGCGCAGTGGCCCGATGGCCTTCGGGTGGCGGTAAACCTGTCAGCATTTCAGATGGCGCGGAATGATCTTGTCGATGCTATCGAGGCAGCCCTTCAGGAGTCGGGTCAGCCAGAGCAACGACTGGAACTCGAAATCACTGAAAGCGCCCTGCAGCAAAACAGGACCAGGACGCACAAAGCCCTGGGGCGGCTCCACGCGCGGGGCGTCCGGATCACGCTGGACAATTTCGGCACCGGATTAGCCTCCATCAGTCACCTGCGCAGCTTCCCTTTCGACGGGCTGAAGATCGACCAGTCTTTCATCGCGGCCATGACAGAATCACGACAGGGCGGCGACATTGTTCGTGGCATCCTGCAGCTCGCCGCCAGTCTCAACATCGCGACCACGGCGGAAGGGGTGGAGACACAGGCGCAACTCGATCAGCTTGCCATGCATGACTGCCGGAAGGCGCAGGGCATACTGTTCAGCCCGGCAGTGGGGTCCACGGCGGTGCCCGACCTGTCATCGCGGCGGTTCGCCACGCGCCGCACCGCGCAAGACAGCACCCTGCCAATCGTCATGGGGTCCGTCTAGCCGGCAACCGCAAGCTGGCAAAAGGAACCTGCCAGATCTTATGGCTTGGCTCACCTGACGCCTTGAATCAGCCGCCGGACGACGACAGCCATGGATCGGTTTGCCAAAGTTTGGCCAGCATGGCGTGTTCCGCCTCCAGCCGCTTCAGCCATGCCGCGCCATCCTCCCACATGGCATAGTAGCCTTTTGCCTCGCCCTGCTGGCGGAATGCTTCGTCTTCAGCCACCGCGCGCGCCGCATTGGCCAGGGTTGCCATCCTGTCAGGCGGCGTGCCGGCGGGCACGGCGACGCCACGGCGGATAAAGGCGCTGAGCGGGATGCCGGCCTCATCCAGCACGGGCGTGTCCGGCAACAGGCCGAACCGGCGACGGGCGGCGATGCCCAGGGCACTCAGCGTGCCGTCCCGCACCCCTTCGATGACCTCAGACAGACCCAGCGCCGCGGCTGAGACATTGCCCGCGAGAACCGCCTGCCGAGCGGCGGCCGAGGACGGGAAGGTCACGATGTTCAGCCGGGTCTGCGCCAGCATTTGCAGGCGCAGCGCGGCCAGATGCGGCGGGCTGCCGGCCGGCGGAGTCGCGAGCGGCACGGCATCGGCATCGTCGGCGGCACGCTGGATGATATCCTGCACCGTGTTCGCCGGATCGCTGGCTGGTGAGACGAAGGCCACCGGCTCCCACTCCACCTGGCCCAGCAACGTGATGCGCCGGAGCAGCGTTGGATCGTCATGGTCGATCATGCGCGCTGGCAGCATGGGCGTTGTCACCCAGCCGATGACCTCTCCGGTGGGTGGAGCGTCGCCAAGCGCGGCAAGCATCTCGTGGCCCGCGTCGCGCGTCAGATTCCGCGGCTCGACTGGAGTCCCGTCTGGCTGAGGCGCCTTAAAATGAACACTAAGGCAGGTCGCGAAGTCGCGGGCAACCTGGTCAACGCTGGAGCCTCCCGGTGAGCCGATCAGCAGGGTGATGCGCGGCTTCGTCGCGTCGGCTTTGCCGGCGCGGGCGGCGGCGGACAGCGCAAGCCCGGCCAGCAGCGTGCGCCGGCGGATGATCACGATTGCGGTGCCGCCGTGGCCTTGGCCGTGACCGGCGCTGCCGTGCCTCGGCGCAGGCGATGCTCCCCGAGCAGAAGAAGGATGGGGGCCGCGATGAAGATCGAGGAGGACGTGCCGACGACGATGCCGAACAGCATGACCCAGGCGAAGCCGGAGATCGATTCGCCGCCGAATAGCGCCAGCGGCAGGGAAGCCAGGAAAACCGTCATGGAGGTGCCAAGGGTGCGGTTCAGTGTCTCGTTGATAGACAGGTCGATCAGGTCGCGCAACGGCATCGACTTGTACTTGCGCAGGTTTTCCCGCATCCGGTCGTACACCACGACCTTGTCGTTGGTGGAGTAGCCGAGGATGGTCAGGATCGCCGCGACCATCACAAGGTCGAACTCGATGCGGGTCAGCGCGATGAAGCCGACCGCCTTGGTGACGTCAAGGATCAGCGTGACCACCGCGCCGACGGCGAACTGCCATTCGAAGCGGAACCAGATGTAGACCAGGATCATCAGCAGGCTGATGCCCAGCGCCAGCAGGCCGTTGCGGAACAACTCGGCCGAGACGCTGGCCCCGACGGCGTCGGTGCGCACGATGCGGGCGCCGGGAACGCCCTTTTCCAGCGCCCCGCGCACCTGCGCGACGGCCACCTGCGTCGCCGCCTCGGTTGGCTGGACGCTCAGGCGGATCAGCACCTCAGAGGCGTCGCCGAAGCGCTGCACGCCCTGTTCGGCGACATGGCCAGCGGCCAGCGCGGCATGGATCTGGCCGAAATCCGCCGGGCCGTCGGTGCGGACCTCCATCACCACGCCGCCGGAGAAGTCGATGCCGAGGTTCAGGCCAGGATAGAAGAACAGCAGCACCGACGCAGTGGACAGGATCGCCGAGGTCAGCAGTCCGGCGATCCGCCCGCGCATGAACTTGATGGTGGTGTTGTCGGGGACCAGGCGGAAGCGGGGCTTGATAAACATGGGTGAGCCTCAGACCGGCAGCAGCTTGGGGCGGGTGGCCACGTACCAGCGGGACACCAGCAGCCGGGTCAGCATCCAGGCGGTGAACAGCGACGTGGCGATGCCCACGGTAATGGTCACGGCGAAGCCCTTCACCGGGCCGGAGCCGAACACGAACAGCATGACGTGCGCCAGGAAAGCCGTGGCGTTGCTGTCGAAGATGGTGCTGTAGGCCCGCCTGAAGCCGTGCTCCAGCGCTGCCAGCGGGGGGCGGCCGAGCTTCTGCTCCTCGCGGATGCGCTCGTTGATCAGGATGTTGGCGTCGACGGCCATGCCCAGGGTCAGCAGGATGCCGGCCATGCCAGGCAGGGTCAGGGTGGCCTGCAACAGCGACATGACGCCCAGCATCAGGATCAGGTTGACCACCAGGGCCAGGTTCGCGAGCCAGCCGAACAGGCCGTAGAAGATGCCCATGAAGGCGATCACCAGCAGGAACCCCGCCGCCAGGGAAAACGCGCCGGCGCGTATGCTGTCCGCGCCCAGCTCGGGGCCGACGCTGCGTTCCTCCAGCACCGTCAGCGGCGCCGGCAGCGCGCCGGCGCGCCGCCGCCCCGCGCGGTGG
>CAXTXZ010000391.1:3566-4564 GCA_964248015.1 uncultured Rhodopila sp.
CCGCTGATCTGGCCGCGCCCCCCGGTGATCGCCTCGCGGATCACCGGGGCCGAGATCACCTTGTCGTCCAGCACGATGGCGAAGCGATGGTTGACGTTGGCTCGGCTGACATCGGCGAAGCGGCGGGCGCCGACAGAGTTGAAGGTGAAGTTGACCACCCATTCGCCGGTCTCCGGGCTGGTGCCGGCACGGGCGTCGGTCAGGTCGGCGCCGTCGACGTCGATGCGCCGGCGGACGGCGATCTTCTCGGCGGGGCGATCCTGCATCGGCAGGTAGTCATCGCCCGGCGGCGGCTGGCCGGCGGCGGCCGGATTGGCGCTCTCATCCACCAGGCGGAACGTCATGTGGGCGGTCTTGCCGATCAACTGCTTGATGCGGTCGGGGTCGCCGACGCCGGGAAGCTGCACGACGATGCGGCTTTGGCCCTGGCGGGAGATCTGCGGATCGACGACGCCGGTCTGGTCGATGCGGCGGCGGATGATCTCGATCGATTGCTCGACTGCGCCGCTGGCCCTGGCGGACAGCGCGGCCGGAGACAGCGTCAGGATGATGGTGCCATCGGGGCTGCTGTCCACTGCCATGTCGGGCGAGCCGGTCGACGCATCGGCGCTGGCCAGCGGGCGCACCAAGGCAACCGCCGCCTCGGTCTTGGCCGGGTCGCGCAGCCGCAGCAGGACGCGGTCCTGATCCGGCTGGGCGTCAAGCGACTGATAGAAGACCTGAGCGCCGCGCAACGCCTGCCGCACGCCGTCGGCCAGGCTGTCTAGGCGTTCCTTCACCACCGCCTTCATGTCGACCTCCAGCAGCAGGTAGCTGCCGCCACGCAGGTCAAGCCCGAGATGCACCGTCCGCCACGGCATCCACGACGCCGGCGCGGGGAACAGGTTGGGCACGCCGAGAAGAATGCCCAGCAGGCAGACAGCCAGCACAACGGCTGTCTTCGTGCGACTGAAATAAATCATGGTCTTGCGCGCGAGGCTCCTGGGAACGGCGCCGGT
>CAXTXZ010000392.1:0-2905 GCA_964248015.1 uncultured Rhodopila sp.
ATTTTGAGTCCGGCGCGTCTACCAATTCCACCACACCCGCATCGAGCCGCTTGGCCTCTATGTGCCTCCTAGCGCATTTCGGCCCGTTTTGGGAGCCCTGTCCAGCGCCGCGCTAAGTCCCTGTATTCACGCTAGGAAAAATAAATCCTCTAGAACCAACACCAACCCCTTTTTGAGTCGACCGCGTCTGCCGTTCCGCCACTCTCGCTCTGACGGGCCTTATACAGGATTGTGCCGGCGGGATAAACCGTGTTTCCGCGGTTGACCGGAAGGTTGCGGCCCACTAGACAGGCGCGCTCGCGGTCGCCGCCGCCGCGAGGCCTGTTCGGGCGTAGCTCAGCGGTAGAGCAATCGGCTGTTAACCGATTGGTCGTAGGTTCGAATCCTACCGCCCGAGCCATTCCCGCCAGGCGTTGCGCAGTCCCTCCGGCCCGCCTAGGATTGCCGGCTAGCAGGAGGGACCGACCCAATGGATCTTCGTTTCACCCCGGAAGAGATCGCCTTCCGCGCGGAAGTCCGCGCGTTCATCCAGGAAAACCTGCCAGCCGACACGCGGGACCGGATGAAGCTCGGCCATCCGCCGCGCAAGGAGGACACCGTGCGCTGGCAGCGCATCCTCAATGCCAAGGGCTGGGCCGCGCTGTCGTGGCCGAAGGAATGGGGCGGACCCGGCTGGACCGCGATCCAGAGGATGATCTTCCTCGAAGAGAACCTGATGGCGCCGGCGCCGGAGCTTCTTTCGTTCAACATCACCATGCTGGGGCCGGTGCTGATCCAGTTCGGCACGGATGCGCAGAAGAAGCGATTCCTGCCGCGCGCCGCCAACCTCGACGACTGGTGGTGCCAGGGGTTCTCCGAGCCGGGGGCCGGTTCGGACCTTGCCTCGCTGAAGACGGCGGCGAAGCTGGACGGCGACCATTACGTGGTGAACGGGCAGAAGATCTGGACCTCCACCGCGCACAACGCGGACTGGTGCTTCCTGCTGACGCGGACCGACCCGAACGCGCGCAAGCGGCAGGAGGGGATCTCGTTCCTGCTGGTGGACATGAAGACGCCGGGGGTCACGGTGCGGCCGATCATCTCGATCGACGGCGGGCACCATTTGAACGAAGTGTTTTTCGACGATGTGCGGGTGCCGGTGGAGATGCGCGTCCACGCCGAGAACAAGGGCTGGGACGTGGCGAAGTACCTGCTCGGCAATGAGCGCACCGGCATCGCCAGGCTGGGCAAGTCGCGCGAGCGGGTCAAGGCCGCCGTGTCGATGGCCAAGGATGTCAACTTCGGCGGCGAGCCACTGATCCAGGATGGGACGTTCCGCCAGCGCGTGGCGCAGTTGCAGGTGGACATGAAGGCGCTGGAGATCACGCAGTACCGCGTCGTCTCGGCCTATGACAAGGCGAAGGGGGCGGGCAAGCCCGATCCGCTGTCGTCGGTGCTGAAGGTCAAGGGCACCGAACTGCTGCAAGCCACCAGCGAACTGGCGGTGGATGTCGCCGGGCCGCTGGCGACGCCGATGTGGGCGCAGGAACTGGCGGAAATGAACGAGCCGGACGAACTGATGGAAGCGGGCAGCGCCGGCACGGGGGGTTACCTGATGCTGCGCGCGGCCTCGATCTACGGCGGCACCAACGAGATACAGAAGAACATCCTGACCAAAGCGGTGTTGGGGCTGTAATGGATTTCGAACCATCAGACGACCAGCGGCTGCTGGTCGAGAGCGTCAGCCGGATGCTGGGCGACACCTATGGCTTCGCCCAGCGCAAGGGCTACATGGCGCTGCCCGAGGGTTATTCCCCGGCGGTGTGGTCGCAGTTCGCCGAGCAGGGCCTGCTGGGCCTGCCGTTCGCCGAGGAATACGGCGGCTTCGGCGGCAGCGCCCAGGAGGTCATGCTGGTGATGCAGGCGTTTGGCCGCGTGCTGGTGCTGGAACCGTATTTCCCGACCGTGGTGCTGGCGGGCACGGCGTTGAACGTGGCGGGGACGGCGGAGCAGAAGGCGACGCTGCTGCCGGCGATCGCCGAGGGCAGCCTGAAGCTGGCGTGGGCGCATGGGGAGCGACAGGCGCGGTATGACCTGACGGACGTGGTGACGACGGCGAAGCGGAATGGTTCCGGCTGGGTGCTGGATGGCTCGAAGACGGTGGTCTCGCATGGCGAGGCGGCGGACAAGATCATTGTCAGCGCGCGGACCAGCGGCGACCGCTACGACGAAAGCGGCATCACGCTGTTCGTAGTGGATGCGGGGGCGTCCGGCGTGGCGCGGCGTGGCTACGTCAGCCGTGATGACAGCAGGGCGGCCGACATTTCGCTGTCGAACGTGTCCGACGCGGAGGCGCTGGGCGAGGTCGGCGGCGGGCTGGCGATCATCAAGCGGGTGGTCGAGGCCGGGATCGCCGCGACCGCCGGCGAGACGGTCGGCGCCATGGAGGCGATGAACGAGATGACGCTGGACTACAGCAAGACTCGCGTCCAGTTCGGCAACCCGATCGGTTCGTACCAGGTGGTGCAGCACCGCCTGGCCGACATGTTCATGGCGCAGGAGCAGGGGCGCAGCATGGCGATGCTGGCGACCATGTCGATCGACAACCCGGACCAGGCCGCGCGGTCGCGCGACATCGCCTTGGCGAAGGTGGGGATCGGGCAGGCTGGGCGTTACGTGTCGCAGAGCGCGGTGCAGATGCATGGCGGCATCGGCATGACCGAGGAGTACGCGGTCGGGCATTATTTCCGCCGCTGCATGGTGATCGAGCGGTTGTTCGGCGACCCGGCGTATTACCTGGCGAAGCTCGCGGCCGAGGTGGATTAACGCGAGGGGTTCCGCGCATCCGGTTGCGGATGCAGGGGGCCTGAAGCATCCTGCGCGGGTTCGGTTGGGGAGGCGGAACGTGGGATGGTTTCGGTCATGC
>CAXTXZ010000392.1:2915-4546 GCA_964248015.1 uncultured Rhodopila sp.
GGCGTTGTTTCTAGTTGAAAACGAAAAACAAAGCAAGAACAAAATGGGTTTGACGCGCGCCGCCAAGGGTTGGCATGGTAATGCGGTTGAAAGGCGCAGTCATTGCCTGCTGGCCGGGCAGGAGGCGCTGGCTGCTGCCCTCCGCTGGAACCTTCCAACTCCGCCCACGCCGAAACCGTGCGCGACGGCCCGCGATCCTTGCCGTGGCCGCGGGTGCGCCGCGAGGCCTTGCCGTCAATGGCGACGGCCTCGGGAGCGGTGGCGCGGGCCTTCGGCCCAGGCGGCGAAGCGCGCGGCAAGGAGCGTGCCGCCAATGGCGTTGACGGCGCCGTTGATGGCGCCGTGGCTGGGCGCGTCAGCCTTGAAGGGCAGCAAGCGTCGGGGAAACGCCTGGCGCATCCAACCCCGGCGCCAGGAAGCCTCCTCAACGAGAGGTCTCCCATGAACCAGGCTTCAGGCCGCGCCGAAGTCCCTGAATGGTTCAAGAAATTGCCCTGGGCCGAGCCGCTGATGAGCGCGATCCCGGCCTTGGATGATTGCGGTTCGCCGCGCATACCCGCTAGACACGGCGCCCATACACTTCGGGCCACCTCATGCTGCAAATCGACGACCTTGTTTTCAACGCCTGGGGACGGCGCTTCTTCGACCACGCCAGCGTCCTGGTGCCGCCCGGCGCAAAGGTCGGGCTGGTCGGCCGCAACGGCGTCGGCAAATCGACCCTGTTCAAGCTGCTTCTCGGCGAACTCTCCCCCGACGGCGGCGATTTCAGCCTGCCGCGCGGCGCGCGCGTCGCCAGCGTGGCGCAGGAGCATCCGGCCACCCCGGTCAGCCTGCTCGACACCATCCTCGCCGCCGACACCCAGCGCGACGCCCTGCACGCCGAACTGGAAACCGCCGAACCCGAGCGCATCGCCGATCTCTACGCCCGCCTGGAGGAAATCGGCGCGGACCGCGCCCCCGCCCGCGCCGGGGAGATCCTCGCCGGCCTCGGCTTCTCCACCGCCGACCTGGAGCGCCCGATGGCGTGGTTCTCCGGCGGCTGGCGCATGCGCGTGGCCCTCGCCGCCGCCCTGTTCGCCGAACCCGACCTGCTGCTGCTGGACGAGCCAACCAACTACCTCGACCTCGAAGGCGCGTTGTGGCTGGAGGCTCGGCTGCGCAAATACCCCAACGCCGCCATCATCATCAGCCACGACCGGGAACTGCTGAACAATTCCGTCGATTCCATCCTGCACCTGCACCAAGGCAAGCTGGAACTTTACACCGGCGGCTACGACGACTTCGAAAAGCGCCGCGCCGAGAAGGCCCGCCTGCAATCGGCCTTCCGCGCCAAGCAGGAGGCGGAGCGGGCGCACCTGCAAAGCTTCGTGGACCGCTTCCGCGCCAAGGCCAGCAAGGCGGCGCAGGCGCAGTCCCGCGTGAAGCGGCTGGAAAAGATGCAGCCCGTGGCCTTGATGGCGGAGGAGCGCGTGGCGCCCTTCACCCTGCCGTCGCCCCCGCGCCCGCTGCTGCCGCCCCTGGTCCGGCTGGACGCCGCCGCCGTGGGCTACGGCAACCACGTGGTGCTGCCCGGCATGGACCTGCGGATGGATGTGGACGACCGCATCGGCCTGCTGGGCGTGAACGGCGCC
>CAXTXZ010000393.1:0-3874 GCA_964248015.1 uncultured Rhodopila sp.
CCCTGCGACTCTACCTCTCCGGCTTGGGGGGACGGCACGTAGGCTGGCTGTTCGCGCTGGCCGATCCGCAGCTTGCGGCGGCGATCGCCGCCATGCACGCGCAGCCGGGCACGCGCTGGACCTTGCCCGCCCTGGCAGACAAGGCAGGCATGTCACGATCGAGCTTCGCCCGGACGTTCAAGAGGACGGTTGGAACTTCGCCTCTTGATTACCTGACTAGGTGGCGGATGCTGCTAGCCGGCACTCGCCTGACTGTCGGCAAGCAGCCGTTGTCGTCGATCGCGATGTCACTCGGCTACGACTCGGAGAGCGCCTTCAGCGCGGCTTTCAAGCGCGTGATGAGGTGCTAGCCAAGGGAGTATGCGCGCGCAGGGCCGCCGGCAAGCTCGCACCATCCATGGGCAACGACCGCCGTTGCACGTGCAGCAGGAACCGAAGCCTGAATCCGATCCGCGTCCACGACGTCCTACGCACAAATGACCGCCTTGCCGCGATCACCTCCTGAAGCGGATCGATCACCTGCTTGAACCGGCCGATGGTCGCCTCGGCCCGGGCCTGTTTCGGCGGAGGGCGGTTAACCTTGGCCGCGAGCAAGTAGCCGGCGCCAGCATTCCGGATGGCCTCTGGCGTTGGTGGCGACGGCATCGATGGAGACCAGCGCGCCGCGCAACCCATCCTGCTCAGCAAGCCGGACCGGCAACGCAAAATTGCAACCAACTCGTTGACTTTGCCGGCACGGCCTCCTGCCCTGGCGCCAAGCGAGAGGCGGCGGCGAACGCGGGGACCAGGTGGATAGGCTTTGTCCCCACGCCACGCTGGCTGCGGCGCGGCGCCTTGCCGTCGATGGCGACGAAGCCCGGCCGATCTGGCCCACGTGCCACATGCCCAAGCCGTGAAGGCGGCAGAAAACAAGGTCGGGTTGATGCGGCTCGGCGCCAATGCCCCATGGGGATCAGGCCTGCCTGCGCTCGATCAGACTCCGCCTGATTTTCCGACCCCGTTCCACCTTGTCCTCGATGTAGGCTGAATCGCCCCATCGCACGGCCCGCGCCATTGCCTGGGCGTCCTCCATGAAACGCTGCAGCATCTCTAGCAGCGCTTCGCGGTTGTTCAGGAAGATGTCCCGCCACATCACCGGGTCCGAAGCCGCGATGCGGGTAAAGTCGCGGAAGCCGGAGGCGGCGAAGTTGACCACTTCCTGCCTGCTTTCATCCGCCAGATCGTCAGCCGTCCCGCAAATCGTGAACGCGATCAAGTGCGGCAAATGTGAAACGATGGCCAGCACCCGGTCATGATGGCTTGCCTCCATCCGCTCGACCAGTGACCCGCAGCGTCGCCAAAGTTCCGCAACGACCTCGATTGCCGCCTCGTCCGTTCCCGGAAGCGGGGTCAGCAAGGTCCAGCGGCCCTCGAACAATTCGACAAACCCGGCATCCGGACCCGAATGCTCGGTGCCAGCGATCGGGTGAGCCGGCACGAAATGCACGCCCGCCGGCACCAGCGGCCCAACGTCGCGGATAACCGACTGCTTGGTTGATCCCACATCCGTCAGCACCGCGCCCGGCGCCAGGAACGGCGCGATCCGGCTTGCCAAACCGGCGAACGCGCCGACCGGAGCGCACAGCATCACGCAATCCGCCCCTTGCACCGCCTGACCGGGATCAAGCTCCACCCGGTCCGCGATCCCCAGCTCCATCACCCGGTCCAGCGTCCCCTGTGTCCGGGCGTTCACCACGATCTCGCGCGCGATGTCGCCACGACGGCGAGCGATACGGGCGACGGAAGATCCGATCAGCCCGACGCCAAGCAGCGTGAGGCGTTCAAACAGGGGCTCAGCCACGGGCGAAATCGGTGAACGCGTTGACGACGGCCTCGACTTCCTCGGCCGCGCCGACGGTCACCCGCAGGCAGTGCGGCAGCCCATAGCCGCCGACCTTGCGCACGATCACCCCACGGGAACGCAGGAAGGCATCCGCGGCGTCGGCGCGTTCGGTGGTTTCCAGGTCGGCAAGCACGAAGTTGGCCTCGCTGGGCCACACCTTGATGCCCGCCGCCTCGATGCCCGCCGCCAGCTTGGGCCGGTGCAAGGCGTTATGGTCCCGGCCTTTCTCCACCCATCCTGGCTCCGCCAGCGCGGCCATGGCGGCGGCCTGCGCGGCGACGGACACGTTGAACGGCCCGCGCACCCGGTCGAGCACATCGACCACCGCCGCCGGCGCGTAGCACCAGCCGATCCGCATGCCTCCCAGGCCGTAGACCTTGGAGAACGTCCGCGTCATCACCGTGTTGTCGGTGGCGTCCACCAGCTTCACGCCCGCGTCGTAATCCGGACGGGTTACGTATTCCGCATAGGCGGCGTCCAGCACCAGCAGCACTTCCGGCGGCAAGGCGGCGCGCAACCGGGCAACCTCCTCAGCCGGCACGATTGATCCGGTCGGGTTGTTCGGGTTGGCCAGCAGCATCAGCCGCGTCGAGGGCGACACCGCGGCCAGCATCGCATCCAGATCCGCCGTCATGTTCCGTTCAGGCACCTTGATGACGCGGCTGCCGGCATAGGCCCCGGCGATGTGGTAGATCGAAAACCCGTGCGCCGACATGATGATCTCGCGTCCCGGCCCGCCGTAGGACAGGCAGAACTGGTACAGCAGGTCATCCGACCCGGCGCCGCAGACGATCCGCGCGGGGTCCAGCCCCCACCGCCTGCCGATCGCCGCCCGCAGCCGCGACGCGCCGCCGTCAGGATAGCGGTAAACCTCCTCGGCGACATCCCGGATCGCGGCCAGCGCGGACGGAGGCACCCCGAAGGCGCCCTCGTTGGACGACAGCTTGACCGTGCGGTTGAACCCCGGAATGTCCGACTCGCCCGCGACATAGGGATGGATCGCCAGGATTTCCGGGCGCGGCGCAGGCGAGGTCATCAAACGGCTCCCACTATCGGTTCGGCGTAGCTTCCCAGAACCACAGGCCGGCGCACAACCGAATCCAGCCTGTCCAGCCGGGCATCGTCTTCGGTCAGGCAGCCCGCCACCTGTGCCAGCACGGGCGCGTCCGGCGCGTCCTCCTGGCGTGGCGGCAGCATCCATCCCGGCTGCAATCCCGCCTGCGACAGCACGCTGGACAGCCGCGAGCGGCTCACGCCGGCGCGGCATTGCAGCGCAAGCAAGGACGCATCGTCGCCGCTGGCATCCGGTGGCGTCGATGCCACCACGAGGGCCTGCGTTTCCGGCGCCTCCTGCTGGCTGGGCCGCCAGAACGGCAGCAAGCCGATCACATGCAGCCGAGGCGCATGATGCATCAGCGAAACCCACCACTGCTGGCGATCCGACGGAAACGGCAGCACCGCCACCGACGCGCCGCCTTGGGCGACATCCGCCATCGCCTGCTCCGCGCTGGCATAGGCGCGCAACGGCGTCAGCGCGCCAAAATGTTCCCGCGCGCGCCGGGTCACCGCCCCGCCCGGTTCCCCATCGCTGACCGCCAGGGAAAAGCCGCCCTGCATCGACGTCGTGCCGGCCAGCAGCTCACGCCAGATGCGCACCACCGAGGCCGGCGGCAAAGCGCCCTGGTGGCGGCTCAGCAGGCGGCGGATAATGGAGGCTTCCCGCCCCGGACGGAAGGCGGCCGGCTTGCCGGCTCGCGCGACGTGCTCGACGACGGACGCGCGCCGCATCAGCAGGTCGTGCATCGCATCGTCAATGCGATCAAGTTCGCCGCGCAGCGCGGCCAGCCCGCCGGTTCGCCAGCCGTCCCGCGGCGCGGCCTCGTCCTGGCGCTGCTGCGGGCGGGCATCGGCGCGCAGGGCACCCCGCCCAACACCGGCCTCATCGGACTGGCGCTGGTCCTGAGCTTCTTCGTCATGCAGCCGACCCTGGAG
>CAXTXZ010000393.1:3884-4510 GCA_964248015.1 uncultured Rhodopila sp.
CGCCGCGCTGGGGGGCCCGCCGGCGGGTGCGCCCGCGGGCGGGGGGCGCGGCCTCGTCCTGGCCCGCGGGCGAGGCTGGCGCCGGTAAGGCATCAATCGTGGTCAAAGGGTTGGACATCGTTCTTGCCGTCAGGGGGAGGCAGACTTAGCGGATGCGCGCCGGGCTGCAAACCCTTGGGAACGCCATCCGCATCCACCATTACGGGCCACCCCGTTGCGAGCCGTCCCTTCTGGATTTATGCAGTCACCGCGATGGACAACCTGGTCACCGGCTCGGACTACATCCATTCCCATGTCAAGTTTGACGATGGGATCATGTTGGAATGCGGGACAATGCTGCCAAGCCATACGGTCGCGTTCCGCACGTATGGCACGCTGAACGCGGACCGTTCCAATGCCATCCTGGTCTGCCACGCATTGACCTTGGACCAATACGTGGCGGAGTCGCATCCGCTGACTGGCAAGCCTGGGTGGTGGACCACCGTTGTCGGACCTGGATGTCCCGTTGACACGAACCGCTTCTTCGTCATCTGCCCGAACGTCCTGGGCGGCTGCATGGGCAGCACAGGGCCGCAGAGCCTGCGTGAAGCGCCGGACGGAAGCCTGGGCGACAGCCCTTGGGGCAC
>CAXTXZ010000394.1:0-4496 GCA_964248015.1 uncultured Rhodopila sp.
CTCCTACCTCGCGGCCGTCATGCCGGATTTCCGTTACCGCCAGACCACCGCGACGCTGGACGCCGGAGGCCACGTGTTCCGGGCGACCGGCCGCCAGCCGATCGAGCTGGGCTGGCGCGCCGCTTTCCCGGACTGGCAGCCAGTGGAGGAGCGCGGGGAGGACGCGCAGCTGCTTCCCGCCCTGCGGGACGGCGAGGCGGCGCGGCTGAGCGACGTCAAGATCGAGGCCAAGGAGACCCGGCCGCCGCCGCGCTACAATGAGGGCACGTTGATCGACGCGATGCAGAACGCATGGCGCTTCGTGGAGGACGAGACCCTGCGCGAGCGGCTCAAGGAGGCCAAGGGCATCGGCACGCCCGCCACCCGAGGCGAGATCATCCGCGGCCTGAAAGTCCAGGAGTTCCTCGTGGCGGACGGCAAGCACATCGTGCCAACGGAACGCGGACTGGCGCTGCATGGCGTGTTGCAGCGGGCCGATCCGGCGCTGGTCGATCCTGGCGTCACGGCGCAGATGGAGCGCCTGCTCGACGATGTCCTGGTGGGACGCCAGGACATGATGTTCGCCATCGACGCCGTCTGCGACCAAGCCAGCCGGATCATCGGACGGCTGACCCAGCAAGGGAGTGTGGACGTGCTGCCGGCCACCCTGGCCACGGACGCGGCACCGAAAAGGCTTCGGCAAGCGTCGTCTGCCCAACGGTCTGGCTCGGCTCAGTCGAAAGCGCCGACGCGGCGAAGCCCTGTTGAGCCAGCTCTCGGTCCCGACGCCGCCTCTTCGGCAACAGCTCGCGCCACCGCGAAGCAGCGGCGCTCAGCGTCATTCTTCGCTGCCGATGCCATGAAGCCTGACGAAGTCCGCACCCAAACAAAGCCGAAAAGGAGGGTGTCGCGGGCACATGGACGCCAAATCAATCCGAACGGCGAGTCGCCTGGCCAACCGCTGGCCAACAGTCATGGCGACGTGTCGAGCGGCGACACGCCGTTGCGGATTCCCTACGGCAACAAGGAGGCGGCCCAGGCCCTGGGCGCGCGCTACCGGGCTGGCGGGTGGTATGCACCGGCCGATGTTTCGCTTGCGGCGTTCCGGCAGCGGGGCTGGCTGCAGGGATAGCCTGCCCGCGCCTCTGGTCCCAAAGTCACATCAACAAGCGTGAAGGGATGATCCGTTGAAGAAATTGGTGAACGATCCGCGTCGCGTCGTGCGCGAGATGCTTGAAGGCCTAGCCGACATAGCGCCGGGCATCGCCCTGCTCGACCGCGAGGACGTCGTGATCCGCGCTCAAATCCCGGAACCGGCGCGGAGGCAGGTCGCGGTGATTTCCGGGGGCGGCGCGGGGCACGAGCCGGCGCATGCCGGGTATGTCGGCGTTGGCATGCTGCATGCGGCGGTCGTTGGCGATGTGTTCACCTCGCCCTCGGTTGATGCCGTGCTCGCCGCCATCCAGGCTGCCGCCGGTCCCGCTGGCGTCGTGCTGATCGTCAAGAACTACACCGGCGACCGGCTGAACTTCGGCCTCGCGGCGGAGATGGCGCGTGCGGCCGGCATCCCGGCGGAGATCGTCGTGGTGGCGGACGACGTGGCGTTGAGCGGGACTGTGGAGCCGGCGCGACGGCGCGGGATCGCCGGCACGGTGCTGGCGCACAAGGTGGCAGGCGCGTTGGCCGAAGCAGGCGCGTCCTTGCGGGACGTGGCCAGCGCCGCGCGGCAGGCGGCTGCGGCGGTCGGCACCATGGGCGTCGCGCTGGGCGCCTGCACCGTGCCCGCCGCCGGCGCCGCTGGTTT
This sequence comes from uncultured Rhodopila sp., assembly GCA_964248015.1. Lineage (GTDB taxonomy): Bacteria > Pseudomonadota > Alphaproteobacteria > Acetobacterales > Acetobacteraceae > Rhodopila. The sequence goes on from CAXTXZ010000394.1 coordinate 1,784, forward strand.
CACTCTCGGCGAGGACGAGATTGAGCTTGGCCTCGGCATTCACGGCGAGCAGGGCGTTCAGCGGGCCAAGCTTCAGCCAGCGGATCAGCTTGTGGACGTGATCCTGGAAGCGATCATCACCGACAAGTCCATACGCTCCGGCGACCGGGTGGCGCTGCTGGTGAATGGCCTGGGCGGCACGCCGCTGATGGAACTGGCTGTGGTGACGCGCCGGGCGGTGGCGAACCTGCGCGGCCGTGGCATTGTTGTGGAGCGGGCCTGGAGCGGCACGCTGCTCAGCGCGCTGGAGATGCCCGGATGCTCCTTGTCCCTGCTGCCGGTGGACGATGCGCGGCTGGCGCACCTGGATGCGCCGACGGCGGCGGCGGCATGGCCCGGCAGCGGAGTGATCCCTTTGGCGCGGGCCATCCGGTCCGTGGACATCCATGCGATGATGGAGGCCGAGCAAAACCGTTCGTCCGATACAGCGGGACCGTCCGTGCTGGCGGGCGCATTGGCCTGTGCCTCGGCCCTGGAAGCGCAGGAGCGGCATTTGACCGAGCTGGACAGCGCCACGGGCGATGGCGACCTTGGCATCAGCATGGCACGCGGCTCGGCGGCGATCCGGGGGCTTTCCGCCAATGCCGCGGCCGATGCGGCCTCTGTTTTGACGCAGATAGCAGGTGCCCTGCGCCGAGCGATTGGCGGCAGTTCCGGTCCGTTCTACGCGGTGGGATTGCTGAGGGCGGGCCAGCATCTCGCGGCTTGCGAGACAGTGGATGCCGCCGCATGGGCCGATGCCTTTCAACGAGCCGTTGACGCGGTATCGGAACTGGGCGGCGCGAAGCCGGGCGACCGCACGATGCTGGACGCGCTGTATCCAGCCGTGGCCGCGTTCAAGGACGCGCTTGCGCGAGGGGCAACCGCAACCGATGCCTGGGCCGCCTGCGTCCAGGCGGCGGAGGCCGGCGCGGTGGCCACGGCGCAGATGCGGCCTCGGCTCGGGCGAAGCAGCTATCTGGGTGATCGGGCGCTGGGGGTGCAGGACGGGGGCGCCGTCGCCGTCAGCATTTGGCTTAGGGCACTCAGCGCCATCATTGAATAGCGTCCGGGCTGCCGGATAAGCCCATCACAGCAAGTTCTCCGTCGCTTTCGCGAGGCAATGCCGTCCATCAAAGCGGGATCAACGTCTCTCGGCGTCATGGTGCTTGGCAATGGACTGGTCGCCGATGGCCTTGCAAGCGGCTGCGGGTTCATTGCCGCCACCGCTCGCGTCGCCGCGTCACCCGCGCTGGCGGTGGAACTGCGTGACAAGGTTCATGCAGATCGGCATCTCAGAACATGCCTGGTTCGAGGCTAGCGGCGAAACCCGCACGCCGCTGGCGTTCATCGGCGAGGGGACCAGCCGGCTGATCGGTCAGGCCTTGACCAGCGCGCAGCCGCCATCCTTCAGCGGGCGGAAAGCCTGGTCAGCCGGAGTGACGCCGGCCACCTTGTAAACATCCCCCGGACCATGGCTTTCGGCCGGGGCCTTGACCTGGAACAGGTAGGTCGGGTGGATCTTGCGGCCGTCAGCGCGGATCATGCCCTGGCCAAAGCAGTCGTCATCCGTCGGCATCGCCTTCATCGCCTCGACCATGGCGTGGCCGGAGGCTTTCGCCCTGGCGATGCCCTGCTGCTTCACCGTCTTCAGGTAATGCATCGTGGCGGCGTAGTCGCCGGCATGGACGTTGTTTGGCAGCACGCCGGACGGCAGTCTCGGCTTGATGCGGGCCATGAAGGCGCGGGTGCGGCCGTTCAGGTCCCAGTAGAACGTTTCGGCGAAGTAAATGCCCTGCATCGCCTGCAACCCGCTGGCGACAACAGCAGTCACCGAGCCGACCATGCCGATCAGCTTGGTCGAGCCATTGGCCAAGCCGAATTCCTGCGACTGCTTGATGCAGTTCACCAGATCGTCGCCGGCGTTGGCGAAGGCGATCACGTTCGCGCCGCTGCCTCCGGCGGATAACAGATATGACGAGAAATCGGTGGTGCCGGGGAACGGATAGGCGGCTGAGCCGACTGTCTTGCCGCCGGCCGGCCCAAGCAGCGCCTCGGTGTTCTCCTGGATTGTCTTGCCGAAATTGTAGTCCGCAGTGACGAAGAACCAGTGGTCGCCGCCGGCCTTGACGGTCAGCGAGGCGGTGGTGTGGGACAGGTTCCAGGTGTCATAGGTCCAGTGGATCAGGTTGGGGCTGTAATATTTCCCCGTTAGGTCGGACGACCCGGCGGCGTACTGTCATTGGTCGCTGCCCTTTACTTTTGAAGCATTGAAAAGATGGAAACATGGGGGCGCGAAGGCGAGCACGGGGCAGCCTGCCAGGAAGGCCATTTGGTTGCTGGGCCGCCCAAGGCAGAGCCTTGGGTTAACCCAGCCGAGCAATCGCAGCCGCCACCGCATCCGGTTGCTCCCAGGTCACCATATGCCCAGCCTCGGCAACAATGACCAAGTCCGAGCCTGGAATGGCCTCCTTGAAGGCATGCGCATAGGGGGCCGCGAACACCCTGTCGGAGTCACCCCACACCAGCACCGTGCGCGCCCGAATACGGTGGATGCGATCCTTCAATCCACGCTCGGGGATTGGGAACAGGAACTTCCCGGCCATGCCCATGGTGCGGGAGTTGTTGACCAGGAACGGGATAAGGAAGTTGGGGTCGTGGATGTTGACGTTGGCGGTGATCATCTTCTCGCCGG
>CAXTXZ010000395.1:0-4480 GCA_964248015.1 uncultured Rhodopila sp.
TCTGGATGGTGAAGCCGATGCCCGCCGCCGCCCAGCCGGAGTAGCTGTTCAGCATCGACACCACCACCGGCATGTCGGCGCCGCCGATCGGAATGATGATGAGGAAGCCCAGGCCTAGCGCCAGCAGGGCGATGAGCCAGAACAGGAACTGGTTGCCGCCGGACGAGACAAAGCTGACGATCAGCACCAGCAGCAGGATGGCCAGGCCGAGGTTCAGCCAATGCTGGTTCTTGAAGATGATCGGCGCGCCCTTCATCAGGGCTTGCAGCTTGGCGAACGCGATCAGGCTGCCGGAGAAGGTGATGGCGCCAATCGCCAAGCCGAGCGACATCTCAATCAGGCTTTGGGTGTGGATGGCGTGCGGGACGCCGATGTTGAAGGCCTCGGGCGCGTTCAGCGCGGCGGCGGCGACGAAGACCGCCGCGAGGCCGACAAGCGAATGGAAGGCGGCGACGAGCTGGGGCAGCGCCGTCATCTGGATGCGCTGCGCGACGACGATGCCCGCGCCGCCGCCGATCACGATGCCGAGCAGGATCAGCCCATAGCCCCAGCCGGTCATGCCGTGGTGCAGCAGGGTCGCGACCACGGCGATGGCCATGCCGATCATGCCGTAGCGGTTGCCCTCCCGCGAAGTGACGGGCGACGACAGGCCGCGCAAGGCCAGGATGAACAGGACGGCGGCGACGAGGTAAGCGAGCGAGGTCAGGCTGGCGGACATCGATGCGGTCCTATTGCTTCTTCTTGAACATCGAGAGCATCCGCTGCGTCACCATGAAGCCGCCGAAGATGTTGACCGATGCCAGGGTGACGGCGATGAAGCCGAAGAACATGGCCCAGCCGGAGTAGGCAAGGCCGGTGGCCAGCATGGCGCCGACGATGATGACGGAGGAGATCGCGTTGGTCACCGCCATCAGCGGCGAGTGCAGCGCCGGCGTGACGTTCCACACCACGTAGTAGCCGACAAAGCAGGCCATCAGGAAGATCGCCAGCAGGAAGATGAACGGGTTGACCTCGGGGGCCACCGTGGTGGTCACGCCAATCGCCATCAGTTGCGCGTGGTTGGCGAGGTCGATCGCCCGGTTGGCGAGGCGCACGGCCTCGTCCGCGAGTTGGTTCGGGTCCATCTGGCAGTCTCCGGAGGCTCAGGCGGCCTGTTGCGGCAGGAAGTTCGGGTGAACGACGGCGCCGCCGCGGGTCAGCATGACGCCTTTGACGATGTCATCGCTCTCCGGCAGGTTCGGCGCCTTGCCGTCCTTGTCCCAGAAGGTGGTCAGGAAGGTCAGCAGGTTGCGCGCGTAAAGCGAGGACGCGGCGACAGGTATGCGGCTCGGCCAGTTGGTGTGGCCCAGAATGGTCACGCCGTTGGCGGTGGTGGCGCTTTCGCCGGGCACGGTGGCGGCGCAGTTGCCGCCGGCCTCGGCCGCCAGGTCGATGATGACGGAGCCGGCGCGCATGCTGTCAACCATCGGCTGGGTGACGATGACCGGGGCCTTGCGGCCCATCACCAGGGCGGTGCAGATGACGATGTCGTTCTTGGCCACCGTGGCGGCCATCAGCTCTGCCTGCTTCTGGCGGAACGCCTCGCTCATTTCGCGGGCGTAAGCGCCGGTCTGGCCAGCGGTTTCGGCGTCCTCGACACCCACGAAGGTGGCGCCGAGGGATCTGATTTCCTCCTTGGCGGCAGGCCGGACGTCTGTCGCCGAGACGATCGCGCCGAGACGACGGGCGGTGGCGATGGCTTGCAGCCCGGCGACGCCGGCGCCGATGACGAAGACGCGGGCAGGCGGGACGGTGCCGGCGGCGGTCATCATCATTGGGAAGCCACGCTGGAACGCCCCGGCGGATTCGACCACGGCCCGGTAACCAGCCAGATTAGCCTGGCTGGACAGCACGTCCATTGACTGCGCGCGGGTGATGCGGGGCAGCAGTTCCATCGCCGCCATGTCAATGCCGGCAGCAGCCAAGCCGGGCACAAGCTCGGGGTCAGCGAAAGCGCCGGCAATGCAGACCAGCAGCGCGCCGCGCGGGATCAGCGCGCGTTCCTCCGGGCCGGGCGTTTGCACGGCGAACACGATGCCTGCGTTGGCGAGCAGGGTTTCCGCATTGGCGGCGACCTCTGCGCCCGCCGCCTCGTAATCGGCGTCGGCGATCGATGCATTGGCCCCTGCCCCGGCCTCGACGGCAACCGTCAGGCCGAGCGCGATGAGTTTCTTGACAGTCTCGGGCGTTGCGGCCACGCGCGTTTCCGCGGTTCGACGTTCCTTCAGCACCGCCAGGCGCATGTTCGTTATCCCTCGCGCATAGGGGGGACAGGCGGAGCGGACCGTCTTCCTGTTTCCCCGGATCGTTGGCATCGTCTCAATGCACGGCAGGCGCGCTGTGTGCAAGGGGTCTGGCTACGGAGCCATCGCAGGATTCGGCGCGGGTGGTTGATGACGGCCTTAGCGCGGGGCAGCTTCAACTTGAGGCTGCCCCGCTCTGCGTCGTTTTGTTTGAAAGAGCGCTCACGCCTGAGGTTGGGTCAATCTCAGGGGATCGCGTTCTAGCGTCCTGCCGCCCAGGCCCCGTCGATCGGCAATGCGGCCCCGTTGATGTCCTCGGCGTGGGCGCCGCACAGGAAGGCAACAAGGCCGGCGACGTTTTCATCCTTGACAAATTTGCCCGAGGGTTGGCGGATGGACAGAAAGCCTTGCTCCGCGGCCTCAAACGATGTGCCGTCGCGCTGCATCTCCTGCCGCAGCCGCCCGTCGATCGCGGGCGTCAGCACCGTGCCGGGACAGATCGCGTTGCAGGTGACGCCCGTGCGCGCGACCTCCAGCGCCACGGCGCGGGTCAGCCCGATCAGGGCAGTCTTTGTGGTGATGTAATCGATCCGGTTGACAGTCGCGAACAAGCCGTAGACCGAGGCCATGTTGATGATGCGTCCCCAGCCCCTTGCCTTCATGCGAGGCAGCGCAAGGCGGATGGCGTGGAAAGGAGCCGACAGGTTGACGGCCAGGGCCTCGTCCCAATGGTCGGGAGCGAAATTCTCGACGGCGCCGAAGTAGCGGACGACGGCGTTGTTCACCAGGATGTCGGGGCAGTCCCCGGATGCTGTGATCAGGTCGGCGATTTGCCGCGGGTCGCGCAGGTCAGCCGCATGATAGCGGGCGCGGACACCGAGCGTTCGAAGTTCGCCCAGCCGCGCGTCTACGACGTCCGGTGCGGCGAAACCGTTCAACGTGATGTCACATCCCAGCCCAGCCAGCGCTTTCGCGGCGGCAAATCCGATGCCGCCCAGGGAACCTGTCACCAGCGCGGATTTCCCGTTGAGCATCATTGAACCCTCGTTTTACCGGGAGCTTATCGCAAGTGCCTGGATAGGATAATCCTCGCTGCCGTGAAACAGGAGGAAACCATGGGTTTGCTGGACGGCAAGGTGGGCATCATCACAGGCGCCGCATCCGGGATCGGGGCCGCGACCGCGCGGGTCCTGGCTCGGGAGGGCGCCAAGCTGGTGCTCACCGATCTCGACGACACGGCGGGAACAGCCTTGGCGGAAGACATCGGCGGCGTCTACCTGCACCATGACGTGAGCGACGAGGACGGCTGGCCGGCCGTTATCGCCGCCGCCGAGAAGCTCGGCCGTCTCGACATCATGGTGGCGAATGCCGGCATCGGCATCATGGGTCCGGTGATCGACATGTCGCTCAAGGACTGGCGCCGGCAGATGGCGATCAACGTCGATGGCGTGTTTCTTTCCGCCAAGCACTGTGTTCCGGCCATGCGGCGGGCCGGCCATGGCGGATCGATCGTGATGCTGTCGTCCGTCGCCGGGCTGCGGGGTTCAGCCGGACTCGCTGGCTACAGCGCGACCAAGGGCGCGGTCAGGCTGTTCGCCAAATCGATGGCGCTGGAATGCGCGCAGGCCAACGACGGCATCCGCGTTAATTCCGTGCATCCTGGGATCATCGTGACGCCCATCTGGGGAAAGATACCGGCTGCGCGGAACCAGCCGATCGATCCGCATGGCGTCGCGGAAGCCACGGTGCCTCTTGGGAAGGCGGGCGAAGCGGAAGAGATCGCCAATGGCATCCTGTTCCTCGCATCCGACCTGTCCAGCCACATGACCGGTTCCGAACTGGTCATCGATGGCGGCCTGACTGCGGGACGAGTCACCCGTTTGACATCGTGACGCTTTTCGAGATCAACCACGCCGTTGCTCATCCGGACCATACGGTCACGATCACTTGGTCGGATGGCATGACGGGCACTGTGGACTTCCTGCCGATTATCGACCGCGGTGGCTGGTTCACGCCACTGCGGGACGGCGACTACTTCGCTTCGACCATGACTGTCCTGCCCGGCGGCGTTGGCCTGACTTGGCCTGAGGAAATCGATTACTCCTCTGACGGCTTGCGGCGGGATGCTTTTCCCAATGGCATGATGCCTAATAACTGATCGTTACGATATCAAAGGAATTGGGTTTCGGGGCCTGATT
>CAXTXZ010000396.1:0-4469 GCA_964248015.1 uncultured Rhodopila sp.
ATCCATCGCAACTCGAAACTGGGCTCAAACGGTCAAGGTCTAGCGCCGTTGGCATGAGGCTCTGGCTGTCTATGCCACAGGCCATCGGGACGGCGGCCTGACCAGCCTGCTCGCGGCATCTGCCGTAAAGCATGCGATGGTCATGAGATAAACATCAGGGCTCCGTGCGCATGGCTACTCCGATATCCTGCCGCGTGGCCGAATCCATGCTGCCGACGCCAAGCATTATGCAAAGCCAGAATAACCCGGCCAGCGCGAAAATAGCGGCTGTCTTGGGCGCGCTGGGCAAGCGCATGAACGTCATGGCAACCACCGCCGCCATGCCAATGCCGATGAACGCTGCCGCGACGGAACCGGCCGGAAGCTTTGCCACTTCCACCTCGATAACCAGAAGCACCAGAAGCAGTATCCAGACAAGAAGGGTCGCGCCGATCCTCAAGACCCTATCCGTCCCGCCAGATAGATCATCGGATAAAGCACGAGCCAGATCATATCGACAAAGCTCCAGTAAAGGCCCACCACCTCGACCGGCGTGAAATAGCTTTGCGAGTAGCGTCCCATCCGCGCGGCCCATGCAATCCAGGCGACCAAGCCGACGCCGATGATCAGGTGAATCCCGTGCAGGCCTGTGGCTATGAAGTAAAAGCACCAAAACAGTTGCGCCGCGCCGGCGTTCGGACCAGTGATCGAAAAGCTGGAACCAGGGAACAGATGTTTGCCGAGATCGTCATGCCATTCGTATCCTTTCAGCGCCAGGAAGACGATGCCGATCAACCCGGTCACGACGCACGCCCAAAAAAGCTCCCTGTTCCTGCCCTGCTCGGCACAGCCAAGCCCGTAGGAAAAGATCGCGCTGCTGGAGAGCAAGAGAACCGTGTTGACCGTGCCGACCAGCAGCTCCGCATGACGCGAGGCCTCGGCGAAACCGGCGCCATGGGTGGAACGATAGATCAAGTAAAGGAAGAAGAGTCCGCCAAAGAACAGCAGCTCGGTTGCAAGGAACAGCCACATGCCGCTCAGTGCCGCGTCAACCTGGTGTTCCATGCCCGCGTACTGGAACTCGATATGGTGTGCCACCGGCCCGTCCTTCGACGTCGGGTGCCACATCGCATAGTAGCCGCCTGTGCCCGGCTCTCCGGGTTGCAATGCCTTCACGGCGGCGTCCCGGGCAGCATGGAACGTGCTAGGGGGTTGATCCGCCTCGCCCTCGGGCCCGGCCGGTTGCATCAGCGCGCCATCCCGCCGTGGCCGGGCAAGAACGTAGCCGATCAGCAACCCAAAACCCGACAGCGCCAGCGCCAATCCACGCCGGCTTCCGCGCGCCTCAGACATGCTGCCGTTCTTCCGGTTTCGGATAGTAATAGGGCGGGTAGGTCACGACGGGCGTGGACGAGAAGTTCTCTGTCCGGGGTGGCGACGGCGTTTGCCACTCAAGCCCGGTGGCGTCCCATGGGTTGGGCGGAGCTTTTGCGCCCATGAACAGCGACCAGGTCAGGTAAACCAGCGGCATGACATAGGCCACCGCAAGCATCACTGCCCCCAAGGAGGAGATCACGTTCAGCACCTGGTATTCAGGCGCATAGGTTGCGTACCGGCGCGGCATGCCCTGATAGCCCAGGATGAACTGCGGGAAGAAGGTCATGTTGAAGCCGAAGAAGATCATGATGGCGGCGACCTGTCCCCAGATCTCGGGGTACATGCGTCCCGTTATCTTCGGCCACCAGTAATGCAGCCCGCCGAAGAACGCCGAAACCATCGCGCCCACCATGATGTAGTGGAAATGGGCCACCACGAAGTAGGTGTCGTGCAGGTGAACATCGGCCGCCAGGGATGCCACGAACAGGCCTGTCAGCCCGCCCGTGGTGAACAGGCCGATGAAGCCGATGATGTACAGCATCGGGGCGTTGAAGCGGATAAAGCCCTTGTGCAACGTGCCAAGCCAGTTGAACACCTTGATTGCCGAAGGGACGGAAACCATGAACGACAGCAGGGAGAACGCGACGCTGGAGTAAAGCGAAGTGCCAGCCACGAACATGTGGTGGCCCCAGACAAAGAAACTGATGACCGCGATGGCAACGGATGACCACGCAATGAATTTGTAGCCGAACACGCTCTTGCGCGAGAACGCGGTGATCACTTCGCTGACAACCCCGAAACCGGGCAGGATCATGATGTAGACGGCCGGGTGCGAGTAGAACCAGAAAAGGTGCTGGAACAGGATTGGATCGCCGCCCAGCGCCGGGTCGAACAGGCCGATCCGAAACACGCGTTCGAAAATAATCAGCAGCAACGTCATCGTCAGCACCGGCGTCGCAAGCACGTAGATAACGGAGGTTGCGTAAATCGACCACAGGAACAGCGGCAGGCGGTACCAGCCCATGCCGGGCGGCCGCAGCTTGTGGATGGTGACGATGAAATTCAGCCCTGTGGCAATCGATGAATACCCGGACAGGATAATGCCGCAGCACACCAGGGTGACGTATCCCCTGGCGTAGCTTGTCGAAAGCGGCGTGTAGAAAGTCCAACCTGTGTCAACGCCTCCTGCGGCCAGGCTGCCCAGCGCCAGCAGGCCGCCCGCCATGAACAAGTACCAGCTCGCGATGTTGACGCGGGGAAAAGCCAGGTCTCGCGCGCCCAGCATCAGCGGCACGACGAAGTTGCCCAGCGTCACCGGAATGGCTGGCACAAGGAAGAACCAGACCATCACCACGCCATGCAGGGTGAACAAGCGGTTGTACATCTCATGGTCGACGATCAAGCCGGCCGGCGACATCAGGTTCAGCCGCATCAGCGCCGCCGCCGCGCCGCCAAGGAAGAAAAACGCCGTAATGGATGCAAAGTAAAGCAACGCGATCCGTTTATGGTCTGTGGTCAGCAGCCACGACCAAATCGATTTTTCGTCGGTCAGGTAGTTGTCGTGCGTGGCCTCGAAGCTGATCAGGCTCCGGTCCGCAGTGGCGCTCATTGCTTGGTTGCCTGCGTCACGCGGGGCGCGAGCGACTTGATGTAGGCAATGATTTTCACCAAGTCCTCCTCGGGAATGACCTTGTCGAACGACGGCATCACCGGATCATAGCTGGCCACGACCTGCTCCCTTGGGTAGATGATTGAGTCGTGAATGTAACGGTCATCCGCGATGACGGCGCTGCCGTCGGCAAGCGGCACCGGGCTCATGTACAGCCCGTTCAGCGAGGGCGCGCGCACCGTGCCAGCGCCGCCCGACAAGCCGTTCTGGTGGCAGCCGCCGCAGCCGTTGCGGATGAACAAGGCTTGCCCCTCGGCAACCAGGTCCTCGCTGGTCCCATTCCGCTCAAGCCATTGCTGATAGTCGGGCGCCGTCATGACGGTGACCGTGCCTATCATCGAGGCGTGGTCGGTCCCACAGAACTGGTCGCAGAACAGATGGAACGTGCCGGTTTCGCTTGCGCGCAGCGGCAGCGCCTCGTAGCGGTTTGGCAGCACGTCGCGCTTGACGCGAAAATCAGGCAGGCCAAGGTCATGGATCACATCTTCGCTGGTGAGCAGAAGCTGCACGTCGCGGTCAACCGGGATATGGATCTGGTTGATCTCCTTCTGGCCGCCCGGGTGCTCGACTTTCCACATCCACTGCTTGCCGATCACAGTGATCGTCAGCGGATCGCGCGCTGGCCTGTAAATGCGCACGAACAGGTTCGCGCCCCAGATGAACAGGCCGAAAAACGCCGCCAGGGTCGCCGCCGTCCAGGCGGTCTCGATCCGCCAGGTCTTCTGCTCCATCCCGCCGCGGTCAATCGGGCTGTCATGCCTGTACCGCCCGACGTAGACCCAGATCAGCCCGAACACGAGCGCCAGCACCGCAAGCGATATCGCCAGCAGGCTGCCGATCAGCCAGTCTGTCTCGGCGGCGTTGAAAGAGGCTTGCGGCAACAGGTTCATTTCGGTTTTTTAGGCTGATGGCGTTGCAGCACGACAAACATGCCGCCCAGCGTCAGCACGGTCAGCCCGGCCAGCAGCCGAAGCAGCTTCTCGATCGCCAGCGTGTAGCGGCCGGTGGCGGCGTCGTAGTGGAAGCACAGCAGCAGGATCGGCAGCGACGCTTGCGCCACGCCGCCCTGGCCGGCCCGCAGCACGGCCGCGCGCAGGTCTCCGGCGGCGTAGCCTACGCCCAGCAGGTAACTGCTGACCGTGCCGGCTTTCGTCAGCACGACGATCCCGGCGGGATGCATGAACTGCTTCAGTTGGCTGTCGTACCGGTCGCGAAAGCCAACAGTGTCCGCGACCGTCGCGATGGCTTGGGGCGACCCGGTCAGGTAGTGCCAGTTCGTTCCATCAGCAATCGAAGCGGCCATCAGGTCGGTCGCCTTGGCCTGTGCCGCGTCAGCCGCCGTCTCGGCCGGATCAATGGACAGCGAAACGAGCACGTAGTCTTGCCCTGCCGAAAGCCCGCTGTTTCGCAGGGCATTGATAAGGTCGGCCCGAACCACGCCGCA
>CAXTXZ010000397.1:0-4458 GCA_964248015.1 uncultured Rhodopila sp.
GGCGCGGACCGTCTTCGTGCTGCCGATGATGGCGACGCCGGTCGCGGTCTCCCTGGTGTGGACGATGATGTTCCACCCGCAGCTTGGGGTGCTGAACTACCTGCTGAGCCTGGCAGGCCTGCCGCCGTCCGCCTGGGTGTACAGCAGCGCCACGGTGATCCCGACGCTGGTGATGGTGGAGACGTGGCAATGGACGCCGCTGGTCATGCTGATCGTGCTGGGCGGCATCGCCAGCCTGCCGCAGGACCCGTACGAGGCGGCGACGCTGGATGGGGCGACGACATGGCAGATGTTCCGCCACATCACGCTGCCCCTGGCTTGGCCGTTCATCGTCGTCGCGGCGGTGATCCGGATGATCGACGCGCTGAAGGCGTTCGACACGATCTACGTGATCACGCTGGGCGGGCCGGGCACGTCAAGCGAGACGCTGAACATCCTGCTGTACCAGACCGCGTTCGCCTATTACGACCTGGGGTATGGATCGGCCATGGTGGTGGTCTTCTTCGTGCTGATCCTGCTGATCAGCCTGCTGTTGCTGCGCGTCCGGCAGAAGCAGGTGGTGACGTGAGCGCGGGCGGCATGACGGCGAGGCGGCGGGGCAGGGCGAGGCTGAGCCGCTTGGCGGGACGGGCGGGACTGTATTTCTCGGTGCTGGCGCTGGTTTCCCCGGCGATCCTGTTCTTCCTGTGGATGCTGTCGCTGGCGTTCAAGAACGAGGCGGACAACACCGCGTTCCCGCCGGTGTTCATTCCGAATCCTCCGACGTTCGACAACTTTGTCGATGTGTTCGAAAAGAACGACTTCCTGACGTACACGATCAACTCGGTGATCGTTTCTTTCAGCGCGACCGGGCTGGCGCTGCTGCTGGGGGTTCCGGCGGGCTATGGCATCGCCAAGGCCAAGGCGAGCAAGGCGGCGGTGCTGATCCTGATCGCTCGGGTGACGCCGGGCCTGTCCTACCTGATCCCGCTGTTCCTGCTGTTCCAGTGGCTGGGCCTGATCGGCACGCTGACGCCCCTGATCATCACGCATCTGGTGATCACGGTGCCGATCGTGGTGTGGATCATGATCGGCTTCTTCGAGGGGCTGCCGGGCGAGTTGGAAGAGGCGGCCCTGGTGGACGGCGCCAACATCTGGCAGGCCTTCCGCTATGTCGCGATGCCGCTCGCCAGGCCTGGGATCACGGTTGCCATGATCCTGGCGTTTATCTTCAGTTGGAACAATTTTATATTTGGCGTGGTGCTGGCGGGGCGGACGACGCGCACCCTGCCGGTCGCGGTTTACAATGTCCTGACGTTTGAGCAGATAAGCTGGGGGCCGTTGGCGGCAGCGGCGCTGGTTGTGACGGCGCCGGTGCTTCTGCTAACGTTGCTGATGCAAAAAGAGATTGTCGCGGGACTGACGGCGGGGGGCGTGAAAGGGGGATGATGCCCCTTGCCGTTGGGTCTTTTGTCAGGCGATTGGGATCAGGCGGCTTTTCTTAGTCTTTTCTTGCCGTTGGAGGTGCCGTTCATGATCGCGCGCAATTCACGCAGGAAGGCGGAACCCTTGGGAGTGCGCTGCACCAGGACGCTGCGCCGGTCCAGCGGATCGACCTTGCGGCGCGCGAGGTCCAGTTCGCCGAGGCGATCCAAGGCGCGGGTTATGGCTGGCTTCGAAACCTCCAGCTCCGCGGCGAGGCCGCGCACCGTGTGGCCTCCTTCGTTCAGGTAGCAGGTCAGGAAGACCCCAAGCTGCCGAGCGGAAAGGTCGGCGCCATCCCGGCGGACGAGCGCGACGACTGTATCACGCAGGAGGCCGACTTGGGCATCCGATGCCGGGTTGGGAGGAGACGCCACTTCCAATGTCCTTTTTCAAATGAGCGGCTACAAAGGGTAGCGTGCACTGTTCCACCCTATAAACAAAATATGGATCGCTGTCAACCTTATTACGATCACAGATTCGATATCGACCATCACAGACCTGCGATGGTATTACTGGCAGGCGAAATACTTTGTTCACTGATCAAAGCAAATAATGCGCGCATGCCCATGGCCTCACCGCCTTCCGGGCGGCCGGGACGCGCCTGATCGTTCCATGCATACAGATCGAGGTGCATCCAGGGCGTGCCGGGCTTGACGAAACGTTGCAAGTAAAGCGCGGCTGTCACGGCGCCGGCCAGTGGCTTGGTGCCGACGTTGCTCAGGTCGGCGACCGGGCTTTTCAGCCAGTCGTCATAGCCGGCCCAGAGCGGCAGCCGCCAGAGCGGGTCGTGCACGTCGTTGCCCAGGCGCACGACCGTGTTGGCCAAGGCGTCATCGTTGCAGAACAATGCCGGCAGGTCGGGGCCGAGGGCGACGCGCGCCGCGCCGGTCAGCGTGGCGCAGTCGACGAGCAGGGAAGGGTCTTCCTCGCAGGCTTCGTGCAGCAGGTCGCAGAGCACGAGCCGGCCCTCGGCGTCGGTGTTGCCGACCTCGACGGTCAGCCCGGAGCGTGTGTGCAGCACGTCGGACGGCCGCATGGCTGTTCCGGACACCGAATTTTCCACGCAGCCGATGCGGACGACCAGGCTGACCGGCAGGTCCGCGTGCATGATGACGCGCGCCAGGCCCAGGATGGTGGCCGCTCCGCCCATGTCCTTCTTCATCCGCAGCATGCCGGCCGAGGGTTTCAGGTCGTAGCCGCCGGTATCGAAGCAGACACCCTTGCCGCACAGCGAGATCAACGGCGCGGTGGCCGGGGCGGCGCTGCCTCGCCAGCGGAACGTGACGACGCGCGGAGGGCGGGCGGCGCCGCGGCCGACGGGGGCGACGGCGGGATAGGCTTCCTCCAGGTCCGCGTCGGCCGAAACGGTGTGGACAGCGCCGTAATGGGTCGCCAGCAACACGGCGAAATCGGCCAGTTCAACCGGTCCCAGCATATTTGGGGGGGTGTTGAGCAGGTCGCGCACCATCCAGGGGGCGGCGGCCTGGGCCACACTGGCTGCCTGCCCCGGCGGCAGGCACAGCGAGGCGACGGGGCGCGGCACCGCGCGGAAGCGGTTGTAGCGATAGGCGCCAAGGCAGAAGCCCAGGCTCGCGGCGGCGAGATCGTAATCGCCCGGTTCCAGCCGCCAGGCGCCGGATTCAGGCAACTGTCCGGGCAGGCCGCCGAAGACGAACGGCGAGGCATCGGCCCCGATGCCGAGCACGGCGGCCTCGACGCCTTTGGGGCCGGGCAGGAGCTGAAGCTCGCCCGGCTTGGCGGCGAAGCCGGCGTCGCGCAGGAAATCGGCCTGGGCCTGCGGCAGCGTCGTGAGGAACGGTTCCAGCCCATCCGGCCGCACGACGTGGACCGGCCGCGTATCGGCGGCCGAGGCGACGATGCAATCAATGGTCTGGTTGAGCATGCGCTTGGTCCTCATGATCCAGTGGGAAGGTGGGCAGGCAGGATTGTCATCCAACCGTCTTTTGCCGGTAAGTTGACGCGGCGCCGGGCGAGGCCACCTTATCGTAAGGGATCAGCCGATCTTTGCCAGCCTGTCGTATGGCGGGCGGAGCCGTTTGATGGCGTGGCAACGGCTGTCGGCGCCAAAGCCCTGGAAAGGCATGAAACAATGACACATGATCCGGTCGCGATGATTGCCGCGTTGATCGATGGCAAGGGTGAGCGCCAGTATGGGTTGGGCAGCGTCAACCAGCGGGCGCATGCGCTGCAAGCCGCGTTGCTGGCGGAACAGTCCGGCTGCGACTCGGCGCTGGTCGCCGCCGTGTTGCTGCACGACATTGGCCATATGGTGCATGACCTTGGCGAAGATCCCGCGGCGAACGGCGTGGACGATCTTCACGAGGAACGGGGACACGCGTTCCTGGCGCGGTATTTCGGCCCTGAGGTGACCGAGCCTGTGCGCCTGCATGTCGCCGCCAAACGCTTCCTGTGCGCGACGGAAGCCGATTATTTCGCTCGCCTGACCGCCGACAGCGTCCGCAGCCTGACGCTGCAAGGCGGCCCGATGTCGGCGGAGGAAGCCGAGGCGTTCGCGGCGCAACCGCAAGCAAAGGCGGCGGTGCGACTTCGTCGTTTCGATGAAGCGGCCAAGGTCAAGGGCCTGCCGACGCCGCCGGTGGATCACTTCCTGCCGCATGTGCGGGCGTGCCTGCGTTAGGGCAGGGGTTCCGGCTGAAGTCGGCGACGGAAGGCAGGATCACGCGGTGTTCAGACCCTGCGGGGCGGCGCCGCCGGGGGTTGCCGGAGGGGCGTGGAAGTTGGCTTGTTTCTGCCCGACAGCAGCGCGCTGGCGCTGTTGTTGAGCGCGTCGATGCGGATCGACGCGGCGCGTTGCTCGTCTGGCGGCAGGCCGGGCATCTCGGCGGCGTATTCCTGGGCCACCTCGGTGAAGGCGGCGGCCCACATGGCGCGGCGCTGTTCGTCGGCGGCCACGGGCGCGGCGAATGTGGCGGGCGTAGGCGCGGGCGGCTGGGCGCTGGCCGGCGCGCGCGG
>CAXTXZ010000398.1:0-4444 GCA_964248015.1 uncultured Rhodopila sp.
ACGAGGTGACCGGGGGCACTCCCTATGGCGCGAGCACGATCGCGGCGGGCGACGGGTCGCGGCAGCCAAGCGAGAACGAGTTGGCGGGCGCCCGTTTCCAGGGCCGGCATGTGGCGGAAATCGCGGCGAAACTGTTTGGCTAAGGACGGCACTGCCGGCCTCTGGCAGCTTTGAGCCAGGGCGCCTGCCGGGGAACTTGGCAGGACATCGGCGCCTGCCTGCGGGCCGATCATCAGGGCAGTGCCTCGCCAGGGGACAAGCCCTATTCATCGGCCTTGCCTAGACGAGCACTGACGTGAATTTCCGGCTTATGGGGATCTTCCCAATTGGCCGCCACGTCGGACCGCAGTTGATCAAGGCGCTCAAGCGCCGCCAGCGCCGTGTTGCGATGCGCGGCGGCCAATCCCAGGACCAAGGCTTCGAGGCAAACCAGCGTCGCCCCATGAAGGGCCACGCGCTCGGCGCGGCCTCGCCGCGCGGGCAGCACGACGCTGGCGAAACGCGCGAGCCTGCGGTCGAGGCTGTCCGTGACCAGCACAAGCGGAAGGCCAAGCCGCCGAGCCGCCGCGAACACGGCGGTCACCTCGCGGTAGGCTCGGCCATAGGCCAGGACAACAAGCGCATCACCGGCGCGAAGGTCGAGCATTTGATCGGCCAGCATCCCGCCCGTCACATTCAGCGTGCCGCTCCGGCGTCCCGACCGGGTGAGGAGAAGCGCCACATACGTCGCGAGCGCCGCAGACGGGCCGATCCCGAACACGATGATCCGGTCGGTCGGATGCAGCACGCCGACCGCTTGGGCAATCGCGGCCTGGGAGGACGGGAACCGCAAAGCCTCGAACGCCTCTGCATGCGCTTGCAGGACCAAGTTGACGGCACGGGCGGTGTCCTCGCCCACGTCGTCAAGCGTGCGGCGCATGGCGGCGGCGGGTGAGGAAGGCCGTTCCATCGCATTGACCAGCGCCTGTTTCAAATCGGCAAGCCCGGTGAAGCCAAGCGCCTGCACGGTCCGGATAACCGTTGCGTCCGAGGTTCGCGTTTTCGCCGCAAGGTCCATGGCGGAACTTGCCAGCACGGCCGCCCGGTTCCGGTCAATGAACTGGGCAACCCGCCGCCCAGCCGGCGGCAGTGACGGCCCATGCGCCGCCAGCCGCGCTGCGAACACGTCGCGGTCAGGGATGGCGCCCGGTTTCCTGGTCATGGCTTCGACAGTGATTCTTCCCCATGCGCGATCCTTCCCCATGCGCTCGCTGTGTAGTGAACGCTTTATTATAGAATATTTTTGTAGTGTTTGCTACTTGATCCGCACGTTTTCGGCGTTGGCGTGCTGGGCGCGGGAACATACAGGAGTAGACGCTTTGCAAGGCATCGGGTGGGCTCATGGCGGGCCGTCCACATTGGCGGCATTCCTGGCGTCCTTGGTTGAGTTCGTCGAGGCATTGACCGTTATCCTGGCCATCGGCAGCGTGCGTGGCTGGCGCGACGCAGTGCTCGGGTCCGTCACGGCGCTCCTTGTCCTGCTGGTTCTGGTCTTGGCGTTCGGAGGCGCGCTCACGCGTGTTCCACTCGACGCCATCCAGCTTTTCGTTGGGGCGCTTCTGCTGTTGTTCGGATTGCGCTGGCTGCGCAAGGCGATCCTGCGTTCCGCCGGGGTTATCCCGCTGCACGACGAAGCGGCGGCGTTCGGCAAGGAGGTCGAGGCCATGCGCCGGCATGGCAGCCACCTCGGCGGCTGGGACCGGATCGCGTTCGCCGGCGCGTTCCAGATCACGATGCTTGAAGGCACCGAGGTCGTGTTCATCGTCATCGCGATCGGGGCCGGCGGAACGGGCCTGCTGCTGCCTGCGAGCCTTGGCGCGTTGGCGGCTCTGCTCGTCGTGGCGGTTCTTGGCCTGGCGGTCCACCGGCCGCTGGCGAATATCCCGGAAAACATGCTCAAATTCGTGGTCGGGGTGCTTTTGTCGGCGTTCGGCAGTTTCTGGTTCGGGGAGGGCATCGGCATCGCGTGGCCAGGCGCCGACTGGTCGATCCTGCCGCTGGGCGCGGTTTTCCTTGCGGCGGCGCTGCTGGCCGTTCCGCTCTGCCGGACACGCGCCGCGAGTCATGCCGTCAACCCAGCCATCGGGAACATGCCATGAAGTGGACTGGCGCAGTCGCGCGCGAGGTGTTCGGGTTGTTTGTCGATGATGGAAGCTTCGCGGCCGCGATCCTCGGATGGCTGCTGCTCGTGGGGCTGTGCCTGCCTCGGCTTGGCATTGCGGCGGGCTGGGAAGGATTGACGCTGGCCGGCGGCCTGGTTTCCATTCTGGTGGAAAGCGCCACGCGCAGGGCGCGCAAGAGCGGGAAGCAATAAACCAAACCGCCTTTCGTTGCTAGGTTGCATGGCTAAGCGGCAAGCATGGGATTGACAGCTTGGCGCGCAGCCGCGACAGCGAAACGCATGAAGCCGGCCCCCGATCCCCTGCCCCGCTGCCACTGGGCGATGACCGGCGACGCCGTGATGCAAGCCTATCATGACACCGAATGGGGCATGCCGCTCCACGGCGACCGCGCGTTGTTCGAGATGCTGTCGCTGGAGGGCGCGCAGGCCGGGCTGTCCTGGCGCACGGTCCTGGCGCGGCGGGATGCCTACCGCGTCGCCTTTCACGGCTTCGACATCGAGAAAGTCGCGGCGATGCCGGATGCCGAACTGGAGCGCCTGCTGGCCGCCTCTGGGTTGATCCGCAACCGGCTGAAACTGTATTCGGTTCGCGGCAATGCTCGCGCTGTCCTTGGGCTTGACGCCAGCCTTGACCACACCCTCTGGTCCTTTGTCGGCCATCGACCTCTCCGCAACGCCTGGACCGACCGGTCACAGGTGCCGGCGACGACGCCTGCCTCCGATGCCATGAGCAAGGCGTTGCGCGGGGCCGGCTTCCGTTTTGCCGGTTCCACCATATGCTACGCGCTCATGCAGGCGGCCGGCATGGTGGATGACCATCTGATCACCTGCTTTCGCCACAGACAGGAGTAACGCCCATGCGGAACACCGAGGAAATCTGGCGTCTGGTGGATGCCGAGCAGGCTGACTTCATCGCGTTGTCGGACCGTGTGTGGGACATGCCGGAACTGTGCTACGCCGAGGTCCGGTCCTGCGCCGAGCACACCGCCATGCTGCAAGCCAAGGGCTTTCGGGTCACGGAAGGCGTCGCCGGCATCCCGACCGCGGTGATGGGCGAGGCGGGCGAGGAGGGACCGGTCATCGCCATCCTCGGGGAGTACGACGCGCTGCCGGGGCTGTCGCAGGAAGCCGGGGTGGCGGAGCAGAAGCCTCTGCCGGGACCGGGGTTTGGCCATGGCTGCGGGCACAACCTGCTCGGGTCGGCGTCCATGCTGGCGGCGACGGCGGTGAAGGACTACCTGCACGCCAACGGCATCAAGGGCCGCGTGCGCTACTACGGCTGCCCGGCCGAGGAGGGCGGCGCGGCGAAGGGCTTCATGGCCCGCGCTGGGGCGTTCAGCGATGTGGATGTGGCGATCTCCTGGCATCCGTCCTCGTTCTCCGGCGTCAATCCAGCGGTGTCGCTGGCCAACACGCGGATTGATTTTTCGTTTCATGGCCGTGCCTCGCATGCCGCCGCGTCGCCGCACCTGGGACGCAGCGCGCTGGACGCGGTGGAGCTGATGAGCGTCGGCGTCAACTACATGCGCGAGCACATGCCCTCGGACGCGCGGGTGCATTCGGCCATACTGGATGCGGGCGGCGTCGCGCCCAACGTGGTGCAGGCCTTCGCGAAGGTGCGCTACCTGATCCGCGCCGCGACCTTGCCGGAACTGTCGCGGCTGATCGAGCGGGTGCGCAAGATCGCCGACGGCGCGGCGCTGATGACCGAGACGCGGGTCACCAGCCAAGTGGTCAGCGCGGTGTCCAACCTGCTGGCGAACACGCCGCTGGAGCAGGCGATGCAGGACAACCTCGATCGCCTCGGGCCGCCGCCGTTCGACGCGGCGGATCGCCAAAGGGCCGCAGAGTTCCAGGCGACGCTGACGGATGAGGATATCGAGGCGGCTTACCGGCGGGCGGGGGTGCCGGTGAAGCGGGATGCGCCGTTGTGCGACGATATCATTCCGGTGGATGCGAGGCCCTCGGGCGGGAACGGCTCGACTGATGTCGGCGATGTCAGTTGGGTGGTGCCGACAGTGCAGGCGCGCGGGGCGACGTACGCGGTTGGCACGCCGGGGCATTCGTGGCAGTTGACGGCGCAGGGCAAGATGCCGGCGGCGCATAAGGGGCTGGTGCATGTGGCCAAGGTGATGGCGGGCACGGCGCTGGATGTGATCCGCGACGAGACGCTGCGGGCGCGCGCCAAGGCGGATCATCAGGCTCGGGTTGGCAAGACGCCATACGTGTGCCCGCTGCCTGCTGATCTTGAGCCGCCGGTGAAGATGTCAGCGTGATTGAAGG
>CAXTXZ010000399.1:0-4441 GCA_964248015.1 uncultured Rhodopila sp.
TTTCAGCGAGCATCTTCACCCGTTCAGGCAGGCAACCTGAACGGGATCTGCTCTAGGGAGACGCGGCCATGGCCAAACTGAGCAAGCTGCAAACCGCGACCCTGCCGGACGCCGTGCTGGACCGCCGCCAGGCGGTTCCGGCCCTGATCGAGCGCCCGGACGACTTCCTCATGGTCGCGGGCCTTGCCGGCACGGCCTGGGAACTGTCCGCGCTGACCCACGAGTCGCCAAGCCTGTTCGGGCTGGGCGGCGCGATGGGGGCTGCCCCCATGATGGCCCTGGGCCTGGCCCTGGCGCAGCCGAAGCGCCGTGTGCTGGTGGCGACCGGCGACGGCGAGCTGCTGATGAACGTCGGCGCGCTGGCCACGATCGCGTTGCAGAACCCGCCCAACCTGACGATCATCTGCGTCGACAACGGCCACTACGGCGAAACCGGCAACCAGGACAGCCACACCGGCCTCGGCGTCCGCCTGGACGTCATCGCGGCTGGCTGCGGCTTCCCCGTCGTGCACGTGATCAACACCGAAGCCGACATGGCGGAAGGCCGGCGGCTGGTGCGGGAAGGCGGCGGCCTGGCGTTCATCCTGCTGCGGGTCACCGAAGGCCCGGCCACCCATGACGGCAAGAAAAACCTTGTCCCCCATGTGGAACGGGACCGGTTCAGGGCCGCGTTGCTTGGATGACGCCTTAGGCCTGCTGAAGCTTCAGGTCGAATGGGGCGCCGACGAGGCCATGGAGGCGTTTCCCGTCGATCGGATGCCGTCGGCAAGGCCAAAGCCGGCCGCTGCTCCGCGGCCTGTCGCGACGCCCGCGGCTGCCAAGATCGCCACGCCTCGGGGCGCCCCGGCTGAGCAAGCTGTTGCCCTGGCAGGCCAAGCCAGCACGATTGAGGAGTTGCGTGCCGCCCTGGCGGATTTTGACGGCTGCGCCTTGCGCGACACCGCCAGCAACCTGGTGTTCGCCGAGGGCGATCCCGCCAGCGCGACGTTGTTCATCGGCGAGCCTCCGGGGCGGGAGGAAGATCGCGGCGGCCATCCCTTCGCCGGCGTCGAAGGGCAGTTGCTCGATCAGATGCTCGCCAGCCTTGGCATGCAGCGCTCCGCCTTGATGCTGGCGCCGCTGGTGCCCTGGCGCCCGCCAGGAGGCCGGCCCGTCAATGCGACCGAACTCGCGCTGTGCCTGCCTTTCCTGCATCGGCTGATCACGCTGCTGCAACCGCAAAGAGCGGTCCTGTTCGGCGGCACGGCCGCGCGCGCTCTTCTGCCGCCCGCCGCGAGCCGCCGGCGAACCCCGCGCGCCTGGGTCGAACTGCGGGCGCCCGGATCGACGCAGGGGCTGCCGGCGCTGGCTTTGCCGAGCCTGGGGGAAATGCTTAAGACTCCAAGTTTGAGGCGCGCCGCCTGGGCCGGGCTGCGCCTTCTGCGGCGCGCGGTGGACAATACGCCTGCACACAGATGAATGCCGCAACATCTGGGAAACACTGCATTACAGTTTGTGATCTCATTAGGTGCGAAACGTCCCGCCAGTTCCGGTTGCGTCTCACTGCCGGAGCGTCTAGCGAGACTGTATGCGAGAGATTGGATTTGCACTTTCTCGCCTTCCTTCCGTCCGGGCGCTGCTTGCTGGGGCTGTGATCATGGCGGGGGCGGTTGCGCCGGCCGCGAACGGGCAGGTGCCCGGGTCAGGGAATGGCGACAGGACACAAGCCTCGGACAGCGGCGGCACGGACGGATCCTCGGCGGCGGCGCTTCCGGCCGTGCCTCGTGCTGGCTCGACGGGCGTCTCCCTGCCGCGGCCGCTTCGGGCGTCGGATGCCGCCGTGTTGCGGCTTGTCTTCGCCCTGCAAGCACGCGGCGCGGTTCCCGACATCGCCAAGGTCGCGGCCCAGCTTGAAAAGCCGCTGCTGCTTGGTTCGGTGCTGGCCGACCGTTATCTCGGTCGTTCCTATCGCTCAACATCAGACGAGCTGGCCGATTGGCTGACGCAGTACCATGACCTGCCGGATGCGCCAGCCGTTCATGCCCTGCTGCTCACCAAGCTGCCGAAAGACGCGACCCCGCCGACCCCGCCTGCCATTGCATCGTTGAACCGATCCGCGCGCGCCGATTTCGGGCAGCAGGATATCGATCCGCCGCGCAACGGCCTTGCCCGCGATCCGGGCTTTGATCGCCTGGTCCTGGAACGGGCGGAGCACGGCGGCGCTTCGGCGGCCCTGCGCCTGATCGGCGCCAGGGGACGGCTTGCCCCCGCCTATGCGGCGCAGCTTCGCGCCGAGGTTGCCCAGGTGCAGTTCACGCATAACGAGGATGCCGACGCGCTGCGGACAACCCAGGCCGCGCTGCGGCGCCTCGCGCCCGAGAACCAGCCCAGCCTGGCGTACTACATCGGCGGCCTGGCGGCCTGGCGGCTGGATCGGCTCGATCTTGCAAGGACCCTGTTTGAAGGCGGCGCGACCGCCGCCGTGACCACCCCTCGCTTGCAGGCGGCGTCAGCGTTCTGGGCGTCCCGCGTGGGGCGTCGGCAGCATGATGCCGTCGCGGCCACTCGTTGGCTGCATGTCGCCGCGGACCAACCCTTGACCCTGCACGGGCTGCTGGCTCGGCGCATCCTGCGGATGCCCACCGGCATCGTGCCCAGCGGGCAACTCGTGACCCAGGCGGATGTCGACGCCGTGGCGGCGACGCCGGAGGGACAGCGCGCGTTCGCGCTTTTCCAGGTTGGCCAGCCCGCCAAGGCCGAGGCGGAACTGCGCCTGCTATGGCCAATGGCCATCGGGAATGCCGCCTTCGCCCACGCCTTGCTGATGGTCGTCTCATCCGTCGGCCTTGCCGATTGCGCCGCCCAGATGGCCGAGTTGCTGCAAGCCAGGGATGGGTTGCGGCATGACGAACTGCGGTTCCCCTTGCCTCGCTTGCGCCCGGCGGGAGGGTTCCGCATCGATCCGGCCCTCGTCTACGCGCTGACACGGCTGGAATCGAATTTCAACAGCGCCGCGGTTTCGCCCGTCGGCGCGCGCGGCTTGATGCAGATCATGCCGACGACCGCGCAGTTCATCACCGGCGACGCGCTGTACGCCGCCAAGCGCCTGCACGAGCCTGCGACAAACCTCGAACTGGGCCAGCGCTACGTCAGCCTCCTGGCGAAGGTGGATGGCATAGGCGGCGACCTCATGAGGATGCTGGCAAGCTACAATTGCGGCCCCGGGAACTTCCTGCGCTGGAGCGCCGAGTTGCACGACGACGGCGACCCCTTGATGTTCATGGAGGCGATCCCGGTCTCGGAAACCCGCGCCTTCGTGCCGACCGCCCTGGTTTATTCCTGGATCTATGCCGCTCGGCTGCGCCTGCAAGCGCCAAGCCTCGACGCGCTGGCCGCCGGGGAGTTTCCCCGCTTCACGCCGATGGCGCAGGAGCGCACAATGGCCTTGCTCGCGCCGGACCTGAACTGAACCCGCGACCCGACCTCCCGGCGCGTCGGAGGCACATCTCATGGCACGCATCGACGAAACCCGCCGGTTCATCCCGATCAACATCGCGGTCCTGACCGTGTCGGACACACGCACCGCCGCGAACGACACGTCGGGCGACACGCTGGTGGAACGCATCGCCAAGGCCGGGCACCGCGTGGCCGACCGTGCCATCGAGAGGGACGACACCTCCGTCATCGAGGCCACCCTGCGCCGCTGGATCGCCGATCCCAGCATTGACGTCGTGATCACCACCGGAGGCACCGGCATCACCGGCCGCGACGTGACGCCGGAAGCGTTCGAGCGGGTATTGGAAAAGCGCATCGAAGGCTTCGGCGAGCTGTTCCGCATGCTGAGCTACCAAAAGGTCGGCACCTCCACGATGCAGTCCCGCGCCCTTGGCGCCGTCGCCGGCGGCACCTACCTGTTCGCGTTGCCCGGCAGCACCGGCGCGGTCAAGGATGGCTGGGACGACATACTGCTGTGGCAGTTGGACAGCCGCCATGGCCCGTGCAACCTTGTTGAGCTGATGCCCCGGCTGCAAGAGCATTTGAAGCCGGCGGCGGAGTAGCCCGGGGGATCAAGGCAGCCGTCGAAAGCAGTGAGTGCGTTCGTGACAATCAACCGTCGTTTCCGCCTGAGCGGGTTGTTCGCGGTGCTGGTGGCGCTGATGGGGCAGCTTGCCGCGGGCGCCAGCGTTCCACGGCTTGATCCTTTCGCCTCGAACGAGGCGGCCCAGGCGATCTGCCACGCCGCGAACGAAACCAGTCGTCCCCCCGCGCATGGGCCGGCGCATTCCGGTGACTGCCTGGTTTGCCCGCTGTGCGTCGCCCTGCATGCGACACCAGCGGCATTGCCTGCCACCAACCAGGTTGCGATCCCGCCACCCCTTTTGTCCTTGGCGCGGCGCCCTTAACTGCCGCCGCCCGCCACCGCGCCGCCATCGCCGTTCCGGCCGCCGGCCCAGCCCAGGGC